>NZ_JBQSVP010000013.1:0-44876 GCF_052376345.1 Psychrobacter sp. AOP5-GZ1-6
AAAAACATAACATCGTGGTCATAAATATCATATAAAAGACAAAAATAAAGCGATACCTGTCGAAACAAGTATCGCTCATAATATGTTTGTAGTCCTGTAACAAAACCCTGTTACAGATCTCAGCTACATGAGCTTATTACCAGACCAAGCGCCATGATTCAACTATCGAGCCACATTATTATCAACACCGATATCAACACCGATAAAATAAACTAATGTTATCAAAGCATGTCATCACTTTAAACACAGTGACCAAAACGACAGCCAAACTCAAAAAATAGTCAGGATAATATCAAGCGATTTAATGCAGTTTAGCCAGAATTTGGGCCGCTTCAAGCCATTTACGGCTTAAATGAGCTCAGTGCTAGGTCACAGCCTAGCATCAGTGTATATCTAACTCTAAGTATTCGCTTTTAAGTCAAGGCGTGCTTGATGCAGTAATGGCTCAGTATAGCCACTAGGCTGCTCACGACCTTTAAACACCAAGTCACAAGCCGCTTTGAATGCATAAGAGTTTTCAAAATCACTGGCCATCGCTTGATAACTGCTGTCACCGGCATTCTGCTCATCAACAACTTTTGCCATGCGTTTCATGGTCTCTAACACTTGCTCTTCACTGACGACATTATGATGCAACCAGTTGGCTATATGCTGGCTTGAGATACGCAATGTGGCCCTATCCTCCATGAGACCGACATCATTGATATCAGGTACTTTAGAGCAACCTACACCTTGATTGACCCAACGTACAACATAACCTAAGATGCCTTGAGCGTTATTGTCTAGCTCTTGCTGCTTTTCTTCTTTTGTCCAGCTGGTATCTTTCGCCAATGGAATGGTCAAAATATCATCTAAGCTAGCACGCTCACGTGATTTCAGGCCATCTTGGACATCAGCGACATTTACTTGATGATAGTGCATACTGTGTAAGGTTGCGCCTGTTGGTGATGGCACCCATGCGGTACTGGCACCAGACTGAGGATGTGCCGCTTTAGTATCCATCATTTCCTTCATCTCATCAGGCTTCGCCCACATGCCTTTACCAATCTGAGCAACACCCTGTAAACCTGTCTCTAGACCGATATCTACATTCCACTGCTCATAAGCTGGTTGCCATGTTTGTGACTTCATCTCGCCTTTTGGTACAAATGCTCCAGCATTCATACTGGTGTGCATCTCGTCACCCGTACGGTCTAAGAAGCCTGTGTTAATAAAGATGACACGTTCTTTTGCTTGACGAATGGCTTCTTTTAAGTTGACCGTCATACGACGCTCTTCGTCCATGATACCGATTTTAATAGTATTGCGCTCTAGGCCTAATAGATCTTCTGTCGCGTTAAACAAGTCATTGGCCATTTTCACTTCTTCAGGGCCATGCATTTTTGGCTTAACAATATACATAGAGCCTTTACGTGAATTCGATAGCGCGTTTGTACCTTTGAGATCATTTAAAGATAATAGCGGTGTAATCAGACCATCCATCAGGCCTTCAAATATTTGCTCTTGACCATTCCCTAAATCCACTAGGATTGCTGGATTTTGCATCAAGTGACCGACATTACGGATAAGCAATAATGAACGACCCGGTAGGATAAGCTTGCCACCGTCTGGCGTGGTGTATTCACGGTCTGGATTTTGCTTACGAGTGCGTGTCTTACCACCCTTTTCAAAAGTTTCTTGTAGGTCTGCATTCATCAATCCAAGCCAGTTACGATAGACTTCAACTTTTTCTTCGGCATCAACGGCAGCGATTGAATCTTCACAATCTTGAATCGCAGTAATCGCGGACTCAAGCAATACGTCTTTGATGTTTGCTGGATCATCTTTGCCTACTGGATTATTGGCGTCGATTTGAATTTCGGCATGCAAATTATTATTTTTTAATAAAATACCTGTAGGCGCTGCTGCATCACCCACAAAACCTGCAAATTTTTCAGCGGATTTTAACGAAGTACTACTATCACCCTGAACAATCTCAAGCTGACCATCAACGACTTTAAAGCCTGTTGCATCATTGTATGAACCTGATGCTAGCGCAAAATGCTCATCTAAGAATGCTTTAGCGTAAGCAACAACAGCAGCACCGCGAGTCGGATTATAGCCGCCTGTCGCTTCTTGACCATTTTCATCACTAATAACATCGGTACCATATAACGCATCATATAAACTACCCCAACGTGCGTTGGTCGCGTTCAGTGCATAACGAGCATTGCGTACGGGTACCACCAGCTGTGGCCCTGCAATATGCGCAATCTCGTCATCGACATTTTGGGTACTGACTTTGAAATCATCACCCTCTGGTAATAAATAGCCAATCTCTTGTAGGAAAGCCTTATATGTTGGGTAATCAATTTCACCATCTTTGGCAGGGTGTTGTAGATGCCACTCATCAATCTGTGCTTGAATCTTGTCACGAGTTTCTAGTAGCGCCTTGTTGCGCGGGGTGAACTCTTTAATGACTTTTTCAAAACCTAACCAATAACTGTCTGAATCAACACCGACTTTCGGCAGCACTTCGTTTTCAATAAAATCATACAATTGCTGATCGATGGCAAGAATACCTTTTTGAATACGATTGGCGTTAGAAGATTGGCTCATGTTGTTATCCTTATCTGTTCGTGAGGGTGTAAAAACGAAGTTACTACCGCAATGGTTGGACATTGTCGGTCTTAGACATCTATTCCAAGTTTAGATGAAGTACGAAGCAAACTTATTGTTCTATCTTATAAGCTTGTCATGAATAGCGACTCAAGCATTTATGCTATGCTACTGAAGTGAATTTTCAATCTGAATACTTACGACTAAATGGACTAAAAATAGCTGAACCTTTACCAAGCCACTTTCCTTGTTTGGCTACCATTTGTCTTATTTTTATATCCATTTTCAAAATGAGAACACACTTTGGCATGATATTTCAGCCATAGCATCAAAAGATGCTTATTAATAATATGCCAAAAACCGGTAACAGGCGCAAATGTATTTGTTTATTCTGCAATGACTGCAACTGGATAACTGCTACTTTATACCGTACTGCCAGTTGCTATAATACTTATCACTCATGACTAAGCGATGATACATATATCAATAACAAGATAAAAAATATGCTTCAATGAAATCTCATCGTACTATCAAATAAAGAAATAAACAAGAGAATAGCATTCACCAAGTAAATACTGGGGTTGTCTAATAATGATAACCTATACACCATCAGAGCTAAGGCAGCTCATGCATCATTTTTAAAATGAAGAGATGGCTTGGTAATAAAACATAAGTAATAAAACATATATAAACAGTGAATAATCATTGCTTGAGCAATTTTTACTTATTGGTTATCTACCTCATTTTTATATTCACTCAACACGTATAAAATACTTGACCATGACAGAGACTATGAACCAAGAAAATATGACATCCCATTACATTAACGACAATCTCATTACTGAAAACGCTACAGAGCAAGACAGCGTTGATGTCACACAACTACGCATGCCTCTAAAGGTAGATCTATCCCCTATTTATAACTTTTTGGGTGCTCGAACGACTCAGGACTGGGTATATGCTGCCATTGAAAACTTGCCATTAATCATTCAAGATCATGCCAACTGCGAAAAAAAAGCCGCTGGCACTGCCATGAATCTCATCTTTCGCTATGAGTTCTCTTATGACTTACAGCGCAAGCTAGCGCAGTTGATACGTGAAGAAATGCTGCATTATGAGCAGGTATTGGGCATCATGAACGATCGTGGTCAGGAGTGGGAATACTTGAGTGCTGGACGCTACGCTAAAGGTATGTTGAAGCACAAACGTACTTACGAGCCAGCAGCAATGGTTGATGTGCTTATTATCGGAGCGTTTATCGAGGCACGCTCTTGCGAACGTTTTGCAGCATTGGCTGAAGTTATTAACGATGAGCGCTTGGCAAAGTATTACCGCTATTTATTGAAGTCTGAAAGTCGGCATTTTGAAGACTATCTAGCACTAGCACAGTCATTGGCTGAAGAGAATATTGATGACAGAGTCGCATTCTTTAAAGAAGTAGAATCAGAATTGATATCTAGCCCTGATACTGACTTACGCTTTCACAGCGGCACACCTGCTTAGGTATTGATAGCTATATTTTGGATCAAGAAATTTAGACCAAGAAAAAAGATGCCGTTACCGCTCAAACCAACTTGAGCATTAATGGCACCTTTTCTGATTGAATCTAGCTGTTGGTACCTCTTATTATAATATTTTCGGTGAAAACCACAGCTAGCATGGCAGGTTATTATTCATCATCTATCATTAACGGGCTGTCATATTGTTTATTGTTTTTGGCAATTTGATGTGGGTCATGTTCGTCCGTTGCTCTTTCTGCAGCAGCAGGATTCGCTCTCTGTAAAGCATCATCAGCGACAATGCCATGGCTGTCATCTGCATCTTTCAATTCATGACTCTGATTAACTGCTTTATCATTTGATATGCTCATAACGGCTCCTCACTATCGTCACTATTATAATCGTCTTATCTAAATATAAGTTACTAGGGCGTGCTCCCAGTTCAAACAACAACTTTATATCAGCTAAGCATTAGCTGTCTTTTTCATCAGATTTTAATACCCGTGATTGCGCATTGTCAGCATTTGCATAACGGTTCAGATTGTTTATCTCTTCACTCTTACAGTGTTCTCCTGCAACCGTATGCTCATTGATACCATCATCAAACGCATTACCTTCTTGATCACGACGATCAGGCTGGCGTGCAGGGTTGTCATTATCATTGACGTGTTTTGAGTGAAACACACTTTCTTCGAATGTATCCGTCCCTTTATTCTCAGTAGTATTCTTTTCTATCTGATTGTCGGTTGATACTGGCGCTTTGTGTTCCATGGTTATGTCCTTATTATTTTTATCTACATACTTTCTTAGAAGTTACTTTAATTACTGCCAAACGTACTTAGTTTTGCTGATTTAGATTATGAACATTCAAATCTGCCACGTTTTTGCCACCTGCTGGTAAGCCTTCTTCTTTGCGAGGGTCGGCATATATTTCATCAGTCTCTTGTGAGTCTTGTTGTGGACCATCAATATCTGGTTCATGCTTTCGACCTTCATAGCTGTCTTGCGTATGGTCGAGCTGTGTTGTGGCTTGATTATCAACCACTACCTTTGCTTCATCTCTTAGTTTTTTTTCGTTTGTCATCGTGTACCTCTTGATTTGATAAATTAGACATTGGATCAAAACCGCTGAAACGCTGACTATTTATCGGTGCGTAGTTCTTCTTTAATAAAAGAAGTCTGCTCATCTTCGCTCAATGTTTTAGGCGTGGCGCTCTTTTGCTCATCTTCAAGGTTTTTTGCAATTTTTTGGCTATCTGCTTGCTCTGCGGCCTGCTTAATATCTGAGCGATCGTTATCAATATGACTCATGGTGATTTCCTTTTCTTATAATTAAATATCAGTTAGTGAAACATCAGTTTTCTGTCAGTTAGCTGACTGATAATATTATGACTGACCTTAAGTATAAAGAGGACATTACGTACCTAACCAGTGTGCTGCCGTATCAATATGTATATAAATGTGAGGTTACAAGACAGTTTGTAACTTATATAGTCAGTGAACGACTAAAACCACTACGGTATTACCTTCATTAGCCGTGCTGAATGTACAATCTGCAGTGGTCTACCTGTTACCTATTCTAGAATTTTTTTATAAATACCAATCTCAAACAGTATGAGTGACGATGTCTGTGTCTATGTGTGTCTCTGACTATACAAATAATTTGCCAAAAAAAACCAAGCGCTAGTATTTACTGGCGCTTGGCTTTTTCAATTCATTCACAACATTCAATAATGTTTAAACAGTCATTCAGAGAGTAGCTACACTGAATCTCCTACACCATTGATGTTTTTTAACAAGTACTCTTGGGCGATATGTGGTGTTTCACCAGTTGCCGGCTGCAGGTGTGTCCAAACACCATTGCCATCAAGCGTCCAAGCTTGCGTATTGTCTTTAAGATAATTCAGTAAGCCATCTTGGTAGACTTGCTTGAACAATTTTTTGTCTTCAATTGGAAATGCCACTTCTACGCGGTGAAATAAATTACGATCCATCCAATCAGCACTACCGCAATATAAACGCTCATCACCATTATTATAAAAATAATAGATGCGCGTATGTTCTAAAAACCGACCTATTACTGAACGCACCGTAATATTCTCAGATAAATCTTTTACCTGTGGACGTAGACAACAAATAGAACGTAAAATCAGCTCAATTTTGACCCCTGCTTGCGAGGCATCATATAGCTTGGCAATCAGTTTTCGTTCCGTCAAAGCATTGACCTTTACGATAATATGAGCGCGCTTACCTTTTTTTGCATGAGCAATTTCATCATCGATAAAGCTCATCAATTTATCATGCAAGGTAAACGGTGCATGCAATAGTTTTTTTAGATTGGCCGGTTTACCCATTCCTGTCAGCTCTTGGAATATTTTGTGCACGTCTTCTGAGATATCAGGATCGGCGGTGAATAAACCATAATCAGTATAGACTTTCGCATTAGCTGCGTGATAGTTGCCCGTACCTAAGTGCACATAACGACGGATTCGGTTTTCTTCACGACGGATAATCAACATGAGCTTGGCATGGGTTTTATAACCAACAATACCATACACAACGACCGCGCCCGCTTCTTGTAAATAATTGGCCACAGCAATATTAGAGGCTTCATCGAAACGTGCCCTCAGCTCAATAACGGCGGTTACTTCTTTACCATTACGGGCGGCCGCTGCGAGTGCTTTGACTATTTCTGAATTGGTGCCTGAGCGATATAGGGTTTGCTTAATCGCTAGCACTTTTGGATCACTAGCCGCTTGCCACAATAAGTTAATAATTGGCGAAAAAGCGTGAAAAGGATGATGCACGAGCACATCTTTTTTTCGTATCGCAGCAAACATACTGGTCGCTTTGTCTAGCTTATCCATCTCACGGCGAAACTCTTTGGGAATTACATGGTTAAACGGCTGATAACGCAGCGCTGGAATATTGAAATCAAATAACAACCTTGTAAGGTTGACAGGACCATTAACGCGATACAACTGATTGTCATGTAGCTCAAACTCATTGAGCAAATAGTCACTGATGTCTGTTGGACAGTTGGTAGTGACTTCTAGACGAACTTTATCACCAAAGCGGCGGTTTTCGAGCTCACCTTCTAACGCTTTGGCAATATCTTCGACATCATCAGCCACATCTAGATCAGCATTACGGGTCAATCTGAACTGATGACAGCCCGTCACATTCATACCAGGGAACAGCTCACCGATATGCTCATGAATAATAGCAGATAACATGACGTGATGCTCTTTGCCGCCAGTCAACTCATCTGGCAAACGAATCACACGTGGCAGACTGCGCGGTGCTGGCACAATCGCAAGGTTGATATCACGGCCGAAAGCATCTTTACCCTCTAAGCTGGCAATGAAGTTTAAGCTCTTATTAACCAAGCGTGGAAATGGATGTGCCGGGTCAATACTAATCGGTGTCAGTACTGGTGACACTTGCTCGGTGAAATAACGCTTCATCCATGCTGATTGCTCAGCATTGAGCTCATCGCGTTTGAGATAACGGATGTCTTCCTTAGCAAGTGCTGGCAAAACATCTTCATTAAGAATACGATATTGCTCATCGATTGCATCGTGCATGACCATGGCTATTTCATTCAGCACTTCACTAGGACGCATACCTTGCACACTGGTCGAAACATCACCGATGTTGAGCTTTTGCATCAAGCCTGCGACACGAATTTCAAAAAACTCATCGATATTGGATGAGAAGATAATCAAGAAAAACAAACGTTCTAGTAGCGGATGACGAGTACTGGCTGCCTGTGCTAAAACACGCAGATGAAACTGTAATAAAGATAAGTCACGGTTGATATAGCTACTGGGTGAATAGCTGCCATCCTCTGAACGCTGCCATGCTACTTGGGTTAAATGTTTATTATCAGCAGTTTGAGCTTTATCGTTCACACCAGCATTGTTTACAGCAACATTGTTCACAGTAACATTGTCTTTCGCGTCACTGCTTTTTTTATCGTTTACATCTACCACGTCATTACTCCTGTTGCGTTATCGATACACCATCATTTTTTTTATACTTCTATTAGGGCATTGTCCTCAATCTGAACATTGCACTTTAAATGGGCTAAAAATGAGGACACGCCCTAGGACAAAGCAGCGAATTACTCTGCTTGCGGTAAGACGGCATTGTTCATACGTTTTTTGATAATACTTTGTTTGTTGCGCAATCGCCTATCACCTTGGTTGTCTTGGTAATACTTTGGATTGGTCAACATAGAAATAAGTAAAGATGATTCATCACGATTAAGATTGGCAGCAGATTTATTAAAATAATGCTGCGCAGCCGCTTCGACACCATAAATACCATTACCAAACTCTGCCACATTGAGATAAGCCGTCAAAATACGCTGCTTATCCCATAGTGTTTCAATCATCACGGTAATAACTGCTTCTTCTCCCTTGCGAGCATACGAGCGATGCGAGGTCAAAAACAAGTTTTTTGCCAATTGCTGAGTAATCGTTGAACCACCCGCAGACGTTTTACCTGTTTCTTCATTTCTTTTCATTGCTGCTTCAATGCCTTTCATATCAAAACCATTATGCTGGCTAAATGTCGAGTCCTCGCTTACTATCGCTGCTTGTTTGGCAGATTTTGCAATGTCATCATACTCTACCCAAGTCTGAGTGACTGAACCCTCGGTTATGCGATGCGTCAGCATAAACATGCTGTTATTAATCGGCTGCGTTTTCCAGATCAATAGTAGTCCAGCGACCAACACATGGAACACCACGACTATGAGCATTAATGCCAATAATAGTCGTTTGATAAATTTGCCAAAACTTGCCATGCGCGATATCCAAGTGATTAAAAAGCTAATAAGATGAAATGATAAATCAATAACGAGAAGCAGCAGGTCATCTTACCTAATCTCACAATCGCTGTCATTATTTACCCTACTTCTTTATCATGTCATAATGGTTAAACCGTCTGTATGCTTTGGAATAAAATTATAAAATCAGGACTTTTTTGATAATTATTAAGACAAGAGAACAAATATGTACGATGATAGTCATATAAAAAATTTACGAGCACGTATCATAGGCACCAATCCAAACCTTGATACAGTTGAAAATAGAGATAAATGGTGGTTGCTTGGCACCGCTGGCTGTCATTTATGTGACATCGCAGAGCAGCAGCTAATTCAATTTCAAGCGGTACAGCCCATCGATTATCACTATATCGATATCGCTGATTTTGATGAAACATTAATGTTAGAGTTTGCCACCACCATTCCTATTATTTTGACACCCTCAAAACAACTAAACTACCCATTTTCAGTACTGGACTTACAGCAACTCATCGTTTGATAATATTTAAATGGTCATAAAACCCTATAGTGAGAAAACTATGAAAGATTTAAAAAAAATAACAGAAATTGAAGACCTGCGCCGCATCGCTGAGCGCAAAGTACCACGTATGTTTTACGATTACGTCGATTCAGGCTCATGGACGGAGACCACGTATCGCAATAACGAAACGGATTTTGATCGTATCAAACTGCGTCAGCGAGTGCTGGTAGATATGGACAACCGCAGTCTAGCAACACAGATGCTCGGTGAATCTGTCAAAATGCCAGTGGCGATTGCACCAACTGGTTTTACAGGAATGATGTGGGCGGATGGAGAAATCAAAGCCGCACAGGCCGCTGAAAAGTTCGGTGTGCCCTTCTCACTCTCAACCATGAGCATCTGCTCAATCGAGGACGTCGCTGAAAACACCAATGCGCCATTTTGGTTTCAACTATACGTCATGCGTGATAAAGATTTTATGACCAATCTGATTCGCCGTGCGAAAGCAGCAAACTGTTCTGCGCTTATTCTCACCGCTGATTTGCAAGTACTAGGTCAACGCCATAAAGACATCAAAAACGGTTTGTCTGCGCCGCCGAAACCCACACTCGCTAATATGCTGAATCTAGTGACCAAGCCAGAATGGTGCATGAATATGCTCGGCACCAAACGTCATACGTTTGGCAACATCGTTGGACATGCCAAAAACGTCGAGGATCTCTCATCATTGTCAGCATGGACTGCCGAACAGTTCGATCCGCGCTTGAGCTGGGATGATGTCGCCCGTATCAAGGACGAATGGGGCGGAAAACTCATCATAAAAGGCATTATGGAACCAGAAGATGCCATACTAGCCGCCCGTAGCGGTGCCGATGCGCTGGTTGTCTCAAACCATGGTGGTCGCCAATTAGATGGTGCACTGTCCTCTATCTCTGCGCTTTCTGATATTGTGCAAGCGGTCCATGCTGAAAACAGCGATATCGAGGTCTGGCTAGATAGCGGTATTCGCTCTGGTCAAGATGTATTAAAGGCTATCTCGCTGGGTGCAAAAGGCACCATGATCGGCCGAGCGTTTTTGTATGGTCTAGGCGCTTATGGCGAAGACGGTGTCCGCCGTGCGCTTGAGCTAATCTATAAAGAGTGTGATATTAGCATGGCGTTCTGTGGTCATACCGATATCAATACCGTCACTGACAATATCTTGGTAAAAGGTACCTATGAAAACCTCAAAACTACCTATCTTTAAAGCTAGCTATTTATGACCATTCAACAATTATTTAAAACGGCACCTGTCACTACTTTGTTATTGGTCAGCTTTATTGGCCTATTTGTTATACAAGTGCTGACGGGCGTCGATGCCAATAATCCATCGACAGAAAACCTATTAAACTGGGGCGCCAATGCCTTACCCTACACCATGAATGAAGACCCATGGCGGCTGGTAAGCAGTGCATTTTTGCACATTGGCCTAATGCATTTATTGTTTAATGCCTTTGCGATGTACTTCTTCGGTCAAGTTGCCGAGCCGATATTTGGCTCAGCTAAGTTTTTGGTATTGTTTTTACTGGCAGCCGTCGGTGGCGGCTTACTCAATAACTATATAACATGGCAGGCGTTATTAGAGGGAACGGGGCAGCCTGGACTATCGGCGGGCGCATCTGGTGGCATCATGGGCATCGGTGCAGCATTATTAATAGTGGCGCTGTTTAAGATATCGGTCAATGGCATGGTACTCAATCTAAAAAGCTTGATAATGATTATGGGCATCAACCTTGTGTATGGTTTTGCGGTGCCGGGGATTGATAATGCAGGACATATCGGCGGTGCTATTACCGGACTCGTCATTGCATTACCTTTTGCGATTGCCTACCGTCAACGTATGACAGTCACTCTACAAAATGCCGCTATTTATCAGAACCAAAACCTACACCGTCATCAAACGACCTATATCAATCAACCACCTAGCGTCGATAGTTACTCAGCTCCTCACGCTACTGATTTAGATAATAGTGACTTAAATAGCTCTGACTTAAATAGCTCTAACTTTAATAGCAATGACCTTGCTCGTTATCGTTCAGATATGACCGACTCCTATAACGATGATACTTATGCGCAACGTAGCGCTGGTATGGATTCAAGGTCAAATATCGACACGGCTCATGCCAACAGCACCACACCAAAAACACCTATTAAACCCTCGTTTATCTGGCAGTTATTGCCATGGCTAGCGATGTTATTGATCAGTATTGGCTTTGTCTGGTGGTGGCAAGATATTCATGCTCAGATCATACAGATATTAAAAACCATTGAGTAAATGCGCATAGTTATTTATCATGACTAAACAGCCGATGAGTTTTACCCACTTATTGCTACACAGTTGCTTTACCTTATTATTCCTAATTTACGAGATTCGATTATGTTTAGACTTGCAGCGCTACCTAGTATCTCTACGCGTACCATGCTTATCACGTCCACAGCTACCGCATTATTCAGTGTGACCAGCATGTCTAACGCTGCACTGTTTGAGGACAACTTACCCACTGACCCAGATGCAGTATTAAGCGTCGGCGTCAACGCCATGTCTGTTAAGTCAGCTTATGACCTGGAAGACGATACCGAGATAAATGTGTTACCAGGCGTATTTTATGACAATAATCTGTTTTATATACGCGGCGCACAAGCAGGTGCTTACGTCATTAACAATAGAGCTAACCAGCTGTCTGCTTATGTCAAGCTTGCGGGTACTGAGTTTGACCCTGACGATGCTACTGATGATTTGGCTGGGCTAGATGAACGCAAATTGTCAGCAGAAGCTGGTTTGAGCTATCAGCGTAATACCTCACTGGGTGCCATCCGTGCTCAGATAGGCGCCGATGTGCTAGATCGCAGCGGTGGTAATACAGCTCGCTTGACCTATCTTGCCAGAGTTACTAAGGGCAATTTAACCGTCTATCCTAGCATTGGTTTTGAATACCATGATGATGATTATAACGAATACTATTATGGTGTCAGTGATAAAGAGTCAGCTGAAACTGGTGTTGACGCTTATCAAGCTGATGCAAGCTTGAACCCTTACGTAAGCGTCAGTGCCAACTATGACTTCAATGAAAAATGGGCAGGGTTTTTTAATCAAAGCGTGAGCTATCTACCGACTGAGCAGTACGATAGTCCAATGGTAGACTCGCGTGTTGAAGCAGCGACGACGCTTGGTTTGCTTTATAAGTTCTAGCTAAAATTGAATGTTTGGTAGAAAAAGCCGAGCATTTTGCTTGGCTTTTTTTGGTTTAAGTCGAGCTGTTATAAATTCAAACGCTCTGCTGGCTTTTTTATCATACTTTATTTAAGTTTCGCTCTAAATAGAAACGCCAAACCGTACTTATGAATAATAATACGTATGAGCCAATCCAACACCCAACTCCCCAAATTTTCAGTTCGATTTCTGAATCATGAACGCCTTTATCGCCTGTTGCTATTATAGTTGTGAGAAAAAAAGTAGATAACCCAAGCATTAAAGTAAAAGCGGCAAGGTTAATCGGGTTTTTATGGCGTAACGTCAGGTATATAGCTAGCAAAAAAGTGAGATTACTATAAGCTTGGAATACTAAACCAATCCAACCCAATAGAATACCCATTACTAAAGTCTCATAGCCAAAATAAGTTTCACCATCGTAATGTAGCGCAGGTAAACATAGAGATAATAGCCACACGTACAGAGCTATTTTAGACAGTGTTGGCGGGTTGGAACAAGTATGATCAAGGCTCATGAGTTATCCTTACTTATTCTACTGGAGCAATGGTTGTTTGATCTAATAGCTCCTAATATACCTATCCAATACTCCTCACTTTGCGTAAAAGCTGTGTATTTAGCATCACTGCTTCATATAAATTCCATAAAATATAAACAAAAAAAAGACCTTGCCACATTCTCTTATAAGAAGTGACAAGGTCTTTTTTATTTCTAAATCCTCAATAGAATCTAAGCATTACTTTTCAAATACGCTAACATAGTGTCCGCATCTGATACTTCAAATGGGTCTATTGGACAGTTGTCGCCAAAGTCAGCTTCCTTAAACACTTTTTTAACTTCTTTATTGTCGACTACCATCGAATAACGCCATGAGCGCATACCAAAGCCAACATTACTCTTATCAACCAGCATGCCCATTTTACGAGTGAACTCACCATTACCATCAGGAAGTAAGAAAACGTTTTCACGGTTTTGCTTTAGACCCCATTGGTACATGACGAACGCATCATTGACAGAAATACAAACTATTTCATCTACGCCTAATGCCTTAAACTCATTATAAAGCTCTTCATAACGAGGGAGATGGCTGGTTGAACAAGTTGGCGTAAAGGCGCCTGGTAGAGAAAACACAACCACTTTTTTATTGGCAAATAACTCATCTGTGGTTAGATCATACCATGTGAATGGGTTGTCTCCGCCAATAGAGTCATCACGAACACGAGTTTTAAAGGTCATATCAGGAACATGGGTAATCATTATTTACTCCGATTTAGGTTATTGTCTTTTTTTCTAAAATTCTGCAGGTATATGATAATAGTTATACTGGTCCATAAGCAATCTTTGAGATTACATCCCCTGGATAAAATATAGCAATAGCTTGAAAAGTATAGACCAAAAAAAGACCTTGCCACATTCTCTTATAACTCATATAAGAAGTGACAAGGTCTTTTTATTTCTAAACTCTCAGTGAGACAAATATGACACTACCAGAAAGACGCATGCAAATGGTACTTATCGTACATTAAGCAAGTCTAACGCTGTAGCAGGTCACTACTTGATCTACTGCTTGGTCTACTGCTTATTTAGGGTTCACCATATCAGCAGGAATAACCCACTCATCAAACTGCGCTTCCGTTAATAGCTCTAGCTCAACCGCCACTTGCTTCAAGGTTTTGTTTTCTTTATAAGCCGTCTTAGCGATTTTCGCTGCATTTTCATAACCAACATGACGGTTCAATGAGGTCACTAGCATCAACGAGTTATGCAAGAAATCATCAATTTTGTCTTTTACTGGCTCGATACCAACGGCACAGTTATCGTTAAAGCTGTTGCAAGCATCGCCAAGTAATTTAATAGACTGCAATAAGTTAAATGCGATCACTGGCTTATACACGTTTAGCTCAAAGTTGCCTGATGCGCCAGCCATGCTGATAGTCGTGTCGTTACCCATGACCTGAGCGACAACCATGGTCATTGCTTCTGACTGAGTTGGGTTCACTTTGCCTGGCATGATAGAAGAGCCTGGCTCATTTTCAGGAATCGTCAATTCGCCCAGACCACAACGAGGGCCAGATGCCAACCAACGTACGTCATTAGCGATTTTATTTAAGCTCGCTGCTAGCGTTTTTAGGGCGCCTGACGCAAATACTTCGGCATCACGAGCGGCTAGTGCTTCAAACTTATTCGGTGAGGTGACAAATGGCAAATCAGTTAGGGTTGATAGTTGCTCAGCCGCTTTTACTGCATAATCAGGATGAGCGTTTAGACCAGTACCGACCGCAGTACCACCTAATGGCAATTCATACAGGCCTTGTAGCGCGTTATCGATACGAGTCAATGCATGGTCAAGTTGGCTCACATAGCCGCTGAACTCTTGGCCTAACGTTAATGGAGTAGCATCTTGTAAATGCGTACGACCGATTTTTACGATGCTATCGAACTCTTTTGCTTTAGCAGCGAGCGTATCACGTAGTGCTGTTACCGCTGGAATCAGCAAGCTATTGATCTGACGAGCAGCCGCCACACGAATCGCCGTTGGGAAGCTGTCGTTGGTAGACTGTGCATGGTTTACATGGTCATTTGGGTGAATTGGCGTGTAGCTGCCACGCTCAGAACCAGCGATTTCGTTGGCACGGTTGGCAAGCACTTCATTCATGTTCATGTTTGACTGTGTGCCAGAACCTGTCTGCCATACGACCAATGGGAATTGATCAGTTAGACCACCATTGATGATTTCGTCAGCGGCTTGTACGATTAGATCACGCTTGTCGCCTTCGATACGCTCTAGGCTTGCATTGGTAATGGCAGCGGCTTTTTTGACCAATGCCATCGCTTCGATCATTGGACGTGGTAATGTTTCACCACCGATTTTGAAGTTTTGACGGCTACGCTGTGTTTGCGCACCCCAATATGCATCAGCTGGGACTTCCACATTTCCCATAGTATCTTTTTCGGTACGAGTTGCCTGATTCTGTGTCGACATAACTACCCTCTTTTCTGGTTTGTTGTTGTATGGCTGAGCCGTAAAAAGTGTAACACCTGCTACACTTAAAAGAATATACGATATAAAGTGGCATTATAATAGCATGACTAAGACCAGTTGAATATTCACAAATAATCATTGCCAATATCTAACATCAGCAGTCAGCATCAATATCTCATTGGATAATATAACTATGCATCCTGAACCAAAAAGCTCAATGTCAGAGGAATCAGAAATTAGCAACCCACCCAGACGATACTTTACTCGCCAGCGTCGGCAGTTAACTGACAGTACACGCAGGAATATGGGACAAGCGGCAAGCCTGTATCTAACTAAGTTACAACAGCGATTGCCAAAAAACGCACGTATTGGCCTATATTATGATGGGTTTGGCGAATTACCCACTCAGCCAATTTTAGAGTGGTGTCAACGCTTAGGCTATTTTTCTTATCTACCCGTGGTCGGTTCACTTGGTCATGCTAACAATGGCTTTGAGGATAAACGGCTGCGTTTTGTCCCTATCTATCATTCAAAGCTACTTAACGTACCAACACGTATCCATCGGTTAGGTATGAAGCAAAACCATCATCGCCGGCTACTTTGGGCGCGAGAATTGGATGTCATTATCTGTCCGCTGGTGGCAGTCGATACACACGGCAACCGTATGGGTATGGGTGGCGGCTTTTATGATACGACATTAAGTAAAGTCTATCGGTCAGGGGCGAAAAAACCATTAAAAATAGGCTGGTGTTATGATTTTCAAGTGGTTGAGCAGTTAGCGCGTCAACCGTGGGATGTGCCATTAGATGGCTTAATCACGCCAAGCGGCATAAGGTGGTTTTAATGAAAGATGATAAACAATTTAAAAAAGAAGACTCTAGCGCTGCTGATTCCAGTGCAGATAGTGTGGATGAGTATCTGCAAACGTTAGGCAACGAGGACGCTAGAGAGCGACGTTACTACAGTCAAGAGCAGCCGTTTAGCTCTGAGGAGATGACACGGCTAATCAATGAAGAACGTCTAAATAAACTGCTGGCGCAAAGTGATGAGTTTTTGAGTAGTTTGAATAGTGAGTTGAGAGATTTTGATGAGTAGCATTTATAATAAAATAACAAGAGTATAATTATCAGGTATGACACATGAGCGCAAAAAACACACCTATAAAGACAGTCGTTAGCTACTTTCGCTCAAAACCGCTACGAATAGTTTTCGCTAGTGTATGGGCTTTTTTTGTCGGTCTTATTATTACTTCAGGTTTTGGGCCACACCCTTATGCGCTAGAGATGCTTGATGCGCCTGAGCCGCATGCATATGCTATGGGGCTCGTTGTCACATTGGTGGTTGCAATGCTTTTTCATTTAAGCTTTCTAGTGACTATCGATGTATATATGCGTAGCCAGTGGAAGTTTTTTACCATGCTGATTGTTACTACGTTCTTTTTACTTTTCTTCGGTATGATGGTTATACATGCACCAGCGCCACTTGGCTGGATGATTGCGTGGAGCTTTTTATCATTTCTACTGTTTTTGGTTATTTGCTTTTGCCAGGCTTGCTTATTTTTTTTACGTTGTGTATTCCGTCAACCATAGTTATGAGGATAAAAAGTTTTATACTAATTAAAAACACCATTCACCCTAAAATATCATCACAATCCAACCAAATATCAATAACAGAATGCTTTAACGGATAAATACTTATTTTTTATCAAACTATTGTTTATAAATGACCTATGAACTATAATTATTGAAAATAGTTATCATTACCGAATAGGTATCGTCCGTCATGAAGAGCAAAACGAAAAAAGGATTTATATCACCAGCTTCACTCAAGGTTATTTTTTACCTTTGGGCAATACTATTTCTGCTAACGCTTGCTGATTATGTCTATGACTATAATGGTTTTGAGCTTGCCGAACTTAGGAGCTTTGGCTTCACTCTAGCGGGATTCTATACTTTCGCACTCATGAGCTATATAGAAACCCAACGGACAAAACAGCGCAACGACAGACCATTCTCACGTATCCTTATCCTTCTTGTATCTTATATTTTCTCAGGGATACTCATGGCTTTATTCATTTTATCAGCCCTAGACTATATGCGTGGTAATTTAGCGTTAGATCATATATATGATCCCGTTTTTCAGCTATTTTTCTTCTACCTTTTACTTAAAACCATAACAGAGATGAAGAATGGTTTAGTCCATAAAGAAGCGCCTATGCTTTCGTAGTAACGCTTACCTTCGGTATCTCTTATTCAAACAAAACAAGACTTACTTCTAAGTCTTGTTTTGTTTTATCTGCTGTTATTTACAAACCATACTCTGTACGTCTACAACACCATCGCGGCTATCCAACCAAATATCAATAACGGAATATTGTAGTGAATAAAGGTCGGCACCACACTGTCTTTGATATGGTCATGCTGTCCATCGATATTCAAACCAGACGTCGGCCCAAGAGTCGAGTCTGACGCAGGAGAACCCGCATCACCTAGCGCGCCAGCCGTACCGATAATCGCCACAGTTGCCAATGGCGAAAATCCTAAAGAGATACATAGTGGTACATAAATCGCGGCCAAAATAGGAATGGTCGAAAATGACGAGCCAATACCCATGGTCACAATCAAGCCAACCAATAGCATGATAAATGCAGCCATCGCTTTATTACCAGCGAACAGTGACGCCGCACCATCAACCAATGGCTGAATCTGATCAGTGGCTTTCATTACCTCAGCGAAGCCCTGCGCAGTAATCATGATAAAGCCAATCATCGCCATTAGCTTGATACCGTCATTAAACACAGTATCAGCATCACGCCACTTGACCACGCCTGTTGCCATAAACACAGCAAAACCAAACATCGAACCTAGCAATAACGATTCTGTGTATAGCTGTACGACAAAAGCGGTCACAATAGCAGCCAATGCCACCATTGTTTTTGCTGTACTTTGGGTTTGCGCACTAGCGGCGGTTTTGCTCAATGCATCATTTTCTATAGCGGCATCATGTGCCTCTTTGTCTATCGCAACTTGTTGATACTCACGCGGCTTACGGTAGCTAATAAACACAGCCGTCAATAAGCCAACAAACATACCCAACGCTGGTATCGCCATGGCATGAGTGACCGAGATATTACTCACGTCAATGCCCGCCTCACCGACGTTTTTCAGCATGATTTCATTCAGGTAAATATCACCAAACCCATACGGAATAAACATATAAGTAGTAACCAGCCCAAACGTAATCAAACAAGCAATGAGACGTCTATCAATTTTCATACGATTAAACGCTAGTAGCAATGGCGGTACTAGTAGAGGAATAAAGGCGATATGAATAGGAATTAAGTTTTGGCTAAAGCAGCTCATGGTGATTAAGCCTGCAAACAGCATGTACTTAATCATGCCACTGGTGCCGCCCGCATCAATACGCTTGATGACCGATCCTGCCAACGACTGTGGCAAGCCTGAATGCGCAATCGCGACTGCAAACGCACCCAGTAACGCGTATGACAGCGCGATTTGTGCGCCATTACGAATACCTTCTTGAAAAGCCTCTAAAGTCTCAGTGATACCGAGACCGGCTATTAATCCACCAGCCAGTGCACCGATTAATAAACTGAGCACCACGTGTACCCTTGCAAGTGACAGGCCTAGCATGATCACTACCGCCAGTAATACTGCATTGATTGTCATGTGTGCCTCGTATTCTGTTTTCTTTGGTCTAATTTAAACCGATTAATATTTCATGATGTATGGATATCGCCTTCGTCTTGAAGAGGCTTTATTCTGAATGACCACTGTTTAAGACGCGCGATAGTTTACCTTATTTTACCTATAAAACCTATGTGTAGAACCTGCTAGATATAAGACAAATCTGTATATAAACACCTAATACGCCTTACTTTTCAACGGCTTTTTATAAAAATTTTCACGAAATAAACAGCCGTATCCATCGCAATATCTATACAGATATGGCTATTTAATCAAGATAAGCATCTGACTTGCTCAAAAAGCCTTGCAATTTTATCTGTGAGCACCATTTATCTAACAATGAACCACGAACTTGACTTTACAAGTCTGGGGAACGAGGAAAAATATATGAGTGAACATAATATTGATAAAGACAACATCGACATCGATGTATCATCTGCCCTTAATACTGATACTGACGCAAGCAATGAGTCAGAGAGCTCATCTACTGATGAGTTAGACACCACGTCTAACGTTGTCAAAGACAATGAAGACGAAAGCTACTTGCCACTGCTAGCATTACGCGACGTCGTCGTTTATCCACACATGCAGATTGCATTGTTTGTAGGACGTGCGCCATCGGTGAAAGCGGTAGAGCTAGCACAGGCAGAGTACGGCAATAAAGTGCTGGTAGTCGCGCAAAAAGACTCGCTAACTGAAGATATTGATCACGACAACTTATATCAATATGGTACTGTTTGCCGCATCGTCAGCACCATGCCGCATGACAGCGATGAGAACTGCATTAAAGTATTGATCGAAGGTCAGTATCGTGCGCGCGTTGATAACATCGAAAACCATGATGATTTATTGATGGCTCGTTTTGAGCGTACTGATCTCGATATGAGTATGGATGAAAGTCAGCAAAAGAACACTATTCAAGCACTAACCACGCTATTTGAAAGTTATGCCGATGCACGCCTACGTAATGCGCGTGAGCTAACGCGTGTGGCAAAACGTATCGATGACTTACTTGAATTGATCTACTTTATCTCAACCCGTGTGTCGATGGATCTTGACATCAAGCAGTCATTCCTAGAACAAGACGACATCAAAACACACATCAATACCTTGACTGAATATTTGGTCAAACAAAGCGCTGAACAAAATATCGAACAAGACATCCAAGAAGCGGTCCGTCAGCAAATGGAAGATAATCAGCGCGAATACTTCCTAAATGAAAAAATGAAAGCCATTAAGAATGAGCTGTCAGATATGAATGACGGCGTGTTCGATGGTGATGACGATGTGGCAGAGCTGGAACAACGTTTAGAAAAGGCTGACCTACCAGACGATGTGCGCAAAAAAGCAGAGCAAGAGTTTAAGAAACTCAAAATGATGCCACCTGCATCAAGTGAATCATCAGTGGTTCGCAACTATATTGAATGGATTTTGGACACGCCATGGAATGCGACGACCAAAGTCTCTATCAATTTAGATAAAGCCAAAACTGTATTAGACGAAGACCATTACGGTCTGCAAGATGTGAAAGATCGCATCTTAGAGTACTTAGCCGTTCAATCACGGGTGAAAAAACTGCGCGGCCCTATTCTATGTCTCGTCGGCCCTCCAGGTGTGGGTAAAACCTCATTGGGTGAGTCAATTGCCCGAGCGACTGGTCGTAAGTTCGTGCGTATGGCGCTGGGCGGTGTGCGTGACGAAGCTGAGATACGTGGTCATCGCCGTACTTATATTGGTGCGATGCCGGGTAAAATCGTCCAATCATTGGCCAAAGTGGAAGTCAAAAACCCGCTGTTCTTATTGGATGAGATCGATAAGATGGCGCAAGACTTCCGCGGCGATCCAGCATCAGCATTGCTTGAAGTATTGGATCCTTCACAGAACGATACGTTTAACGACCATTATTTAGATATGGACTTAGACTTATCGCAAGTGATGTTTATCTGTACTGCCAATAGCATGGATATACCAGCGGCACTGCTTGACCGTATGGAAGTCATTCGTCTGCCTGGTTATACCGAAGAAGAAAAAGTTAATATCGCGCAGAAGTATCTCGTCCCAAAAGCGATTAAAAATAACGGTCTCAAAGACGGCGAGATTGAGATTGTAGAAGCAGCATTACACAGCATCGTGCGTAGCTACACACGTGAGGCTGGCGTTCGTAATCTTGAACGCGAAGTCAACAAGATCTGCCGTAAAGTGGTTCGCGGTTCCGTCGAAACACATGGTGCGCGCACACCGAAAAAGGCAAATCGTGAACTGGTAGTGGTCGATGATAAAAACATCAATGACTATCTAGGAGTCCATCAGTACGATTATGGTCTGGCAGAAGAAGAGCCGGAGATTGGCCGTATCACTGGTCTTGCGTGGACACAGGTTGGTGGTGAATTATTGACCATCGAAGCAGTCGCCATGAAAGGCAAAGGCGAACTGAGCTTCACAGGCTCACTTGGCGATGTGATGAAAGAGTCAATTCGTGCGGCCATGAGCGTGGTTCGTGCACGTGGTGATAGCTTAGGCATCGATTACGAAACGTTTAAAACCACTGACGTCCACGTACACATGCCAGAAGGAGCCACGCCAAAAGACGGCCCCTCTGCTGGTGGCGCACTGACGACAGCGCTAGTATCTGCATTGACTGGTATTGCCATTCGCCCAGATATCGCGATGACAGGTGAAATTACCTTACGTGGTAAGATCCTACGTATCGGTGGTCTAAAAGAGAAGTTGCTTGCGGCACATCGCGGCGGTATCAAGCATGTATTGATTCCTGCAACCAACGAGCGTGACTTGGCTGATATCCCTGATAACGTGAAAGAAGGCCTAACTATTCAGCCAGTCGCCACGATTGAAGAGATATTAAAAGTTGCGTTGGTTAGTATGCCAAAACCACTTAAGCCTGCCAAAGTAACAGTGGATAAAACCAAAGGTAAAGCATTGCACAGTTAATAAATAGTTATATTATTAGCTTAATCTGACAAGCTCTAAAAAGCCGCTCATCGTATGATGGGCGGCTTTTTTATTTAAGCGATTATTTCTATTTCAAATCCTTTAAGGTCTATTGAATATTCAATCCGTAACCCCCTAGGGCGTGTCATCAATTAGCACATTGATATAATTTATGATACCCCTTAACTTATTAAAAAATATAAACAATAGTTCTAAATGATATAAGATAATTACAGCTACATCAAAAAACCGTTAAAACAATATTACCGGATGGATAATGAGAAAAATGATATCTGTACCTCTTTGCGCTTTTGTATTGATTATGGCTGGTTGTGAAAGCCCTCTCAGTTATATCAAATCAAGCAAACCATTTATGACGGCTAACCTTAAAACCACGTATAAAAATCAAGATGCTGGGCAAATTTATTTGCGCCGCGTCGATAGTGGCATTCAAGTATATGGCACATTGACCAACTTACCATCCGACTCATTATTGAACATTAATATCTATATGTCTGGTGCTTGTATCAACCGTGGTAAAGTAGCTGGCGGCTATCTAAACTCTACATCTGCACCACTATCACATTCAAGACTCTCTTTCAGCTCTCCGTCAGTGATCAAGGTTAATAGGCAAGGCATCGCCAAAGTTGACTATATAACAACGGATATCTCTCATAAAAAATATCGATCAAACAGTGTGTATCAGCAAGCTTTTGTTGTTTATCCCATTCCAGTTGACGATAAGGATTTGTCTTTAGAAAAGACTAACACTCGTATTGCATGCGGCATAATTAGTCAATACTAAAGGCTGAACGATATACGTTACTTACATTTATTAACTGATTGTTGCGCTTCTAGTGAATAACTATTTCAACGCTTAGCTATACTAAATCTGATGTTAAACAGCCCCTAACACCTAAAAATAAATTTACCATAACAATCAAATATAAATGGAGATAATAATGAGTAAGACATTACTAGCAAGTACCCTACTATGTGGTTCAGTACTAGCAATGACTGGCTGTCAAACCGTAGAAGGTCAGATGCAAACAGGTAATCCGTTAAACCAACCTACCCTAAAATCAACGATTTATACCGTTGGTAGTGATAAAAAAGAAGTCGGACAAGTATTCTTGCGCCCAGTCGATGAAGGTGTGCAAGTTTATGGCAAGCTGATGAACCTACAACCAGGGCAAACAGTGGCGCTACACATCCATGAGACAGGTAGCTGTGCTGACATGGGTAAAGCGGCTGGTGGTCACTTTAATCCAGACAATAAGCCTCACTCTAGCCCAAACGATATGAATGGTCACGCAGGTGACTTGCCTAACTTAACTGCCAATGATAACGGTGTCGCGACTATTAACTATGTCAATAAGAAAATCTCTGCAACAGAAGCGGGTAAGTACAGCGTAAACCGTTTAGCGTTTATCGTACATGGTGGTACAGATGATTATACCAGTCAGCCATCAGGTGATGCTGGTGACCGCGTCGCTTGCGGTATCATCGAAACGATGTAATAGCACACTAATGACATTTAAAGCTAAATGTTACTTGGGCCGAATGTTATTGAAGCTAAATGCGATTAAAACTAAGTATGATTGATAGCATAAAAAAACCTCTTAGATAATCTAAGAGGTTTTTTATGGCTTAACACTATTTATGACAAAGATAAAAGAGATTTTACTCTTCTACCCACTCGCCTTTGCGCCAGTAAACACCCCAACGCGTGGCTTTACCGTTTTTCTCAGAGCCGATATATTGCTCTTTTTTCTTACGTGACCAGCGCAATATCGTTGCATTGCCGTCAGGATCTTCGTCTGGTCCTTCAAACAGATACTGGAACTTGTCTTCCATCTTATCCTTGATATCTCTTAGCTCAGCCAGTTTCGGTGCCCGTGTTTCACGTACTTTCGGGAACTTAGACGCTGCCAAGAACATCCCAGCAGCCCCTTCACGCAAGATGAAATAATCATCATGCTTGGTTGACTTTAGCTCTGGCAAATGAATAGGATCCATACGCGGCGGTGCGGCTTCTCCTGTTTTTAATACTTTACGTGTATTGTCACATTTTTGACAGGCAAAATAAGGACCGAAACGTCCCGTCTTGAGCTCCATTTGCCCATCACATTTATTGCAGTCGATGGTTGGTGCATCTGAACCCGGTACCTCGAATTTACCCTCTTCTAAGACATAACCATCACAATCAGGATTGTTACCACAGATATGTAATTTGAGACCACCATCGACGATATAGCCATTCATCGCTGTACCACATTTCGGACAGCGTTTTTTCTCCATCAAATCTTTAACTTCTGCTGCTTCGTCATCACCTTCTGCATCATCAAGGTTGGCAAAAGCCTCAACTGGCATTAAGTTTTTGGTGCCTTTGCAGCGCTCTTTTGGTGGTAAGTTATAACCTGTACAACCTAAGAACACACCTGTTGAACCGGTACGCAATTGCATCGGACGACCGCACAGATCGCAATGAACGTCAGGTACATCCGTTGGATCATTGGGACGCATGCCGTCTTTTTCTTTGGCACGCTCAAGCGTGGTTTTGAACTCACCATAGAAGTTATCAAGCACATCTTTCCAGTCTTTATCACCTTCTGCAACATGATCGAGCTTGTCTTCTAACGCAGCGGTAAACGTGTAATCCATCAAATCTGGAAAGCTTGCCGTTAGCCTATCAGTAACGATATCACCCATTTTTTCGGCAAACAAACGTTTGTTTTCAAGCTTTACATAACCACGATCTTGAATGGTTGAGATGATAGACGCGTACGTCGATGGACGGCCGATGCCTTTTTTCTCAAGCTCTTTAACCAAACTCGCCTCGGTGAAGCGTGGTGGTGGCTTGGTAAAGTGCTGACTCGGGTCCAACTTATCAAGCGTTAATTTATCGCCTTTTTTAACATCAGGTAATAGCGTATCGTCGGTCTTGGCTGGTGGCAATACTTTGGTATAACCATCAAACACCATGGTACGACCACGGGCTTTTAGCTCAACATCATCAGCACTTACAAATAAATTTACTGACAGATATTTTGCTGGCAGCATCTGACAGGCCACAAACTGACGCCAAATCAGCTCATACAGGCGTATTGCGTCACGCTCAACCCCTTTGAGCTGAATTGACTTCATATTGACGTTAGAAGGTCGAACGGCCTCATGCGCTTCTTGTGCGCCTTGTTTATTACCATAGAAATTTGGCTTTTCTGGCACGTACTTTGTACCATAGTTGTCTTCGATATAACCTCGAGCGGCAGCCAGCGCATCACCCGACAAAAACGTCGAATCGGTACGCATATACGTGATGTGACCTGCTTCATATAACCGCTGTGCCAATATCATGGTTTTCTTAACCGAAAACCCCAATCGAGTACTGGCTGCTTGTTGCAATGTCGAGGTAATAAATGGCGCACTTGGACGCGACTGTGTGGGCTTCTCTTCGCGCTCTTTGACGATAAAATCATTGGCGTTTAACACTGCTAATACTTTATCAGTCTGCTCTTTATTGACGAGCTTAAGCGTTTTGCCACCTTGTTTGGTCGCTTCTAGACGTATACCGATCTTTTCAGCATCTTTTTTACTAGTCGCAACATGCGTGTCTGCATGAATCTGCCAATACTCTTCTGGTATAAAGGCACGAATCTCATGCTCTCTTTCTACGACCAAGCGCATAGCAACCGACTGTACGCGACCTGCTGATAGACCACGTGCAACTTTTTGCCACAGCAGAGGCGACACCATAAAACCGACCACTCGATCCAAAAATCGTCGTGCTTGCTGAGCATTCACCCGATCTATATCGAGCTTAGAAGGCTGTTTAAAGGCATTTTGAATGGCAGATTTGGTAATCTCATTGAATACCACACGCTCATATTTACTATTAGCACCACCAATCACTTCTTTTAGATGCCAAGCAATCGCTTCCCCTTCTCTATCCATATCCGTTGCGAGATAGATTTTGTCAGCGTCTTTGGCTAAGGCTTTGAGCTCTTTGATTACCTTGGTTTTATTTGGTAGCACTTCATAGACTGCCGCCCAGTCATGTTCTGGGTCGACGCCCATGCGTCTGACCAATGCTTGCTGAGTTTTTTCTTCTTTCGTTAAAGTCTCATCTTTTTTGGTCGTTGCTGGTTTTTTTGCGCTCTTACTAGCACCAACTGGCAAATCACGCACGTGACCGATACTTGAGCGTACAACAAAGTCATCACCAAGGTATTTATTAATCGTTTTTGCTTTGGCTGGTGATTCTACAATCACCAAAGACTTGCCCTTTGATTTGTCAGCAGTAGATGTGGGGCTTTTTTTGGTTGTGGTTTTTGCCATATTTGACGACACCATAATATAAGTAAATTAAAAAATATAAGTAAATTAAAAGGTATAAATAAATTAAAAGGTATAAATAAATTTAGCCGCATGGCAATTTATAATAATTGGTTATAGTCGCTCAGCGAATTATTGTATTAGCGCTTACTAAGTTTTTAACCATGACACTGAGGTATACCCTCAATAATAAATGCTCATAAAAATAGTTATAAAACAAATAATAACCATAAAATAAAGATATAGTTATAAAGACGTTACACTGCTAGCCATTAAACTGTCAACTAAAAATGACTATGAGTTTATCAAAAGCACTTGCTTATTGATTATTAATGGTGACCAAAAAATAATTTACTACCTTGTCTTATTTTTCTGCATTTCTGACGCCCACTTTTCCAAATTCTCTTTGAGCGCTAATAGATCTCTTTCAATCAACGTATGATGGTACGCAGGATTACTTAACGGACGTACATAAGCAATGTCTTCCCAATAAATAATAATGCTGTTTGCCTTAGTCCATAAACCTTTTACAAAGGGTTGAATACTCACTGGCAAATCTAGTGGCGTTTTATCCAAACTGAAATTGGTTTTTTTGACCACACTATCCGTATTACTATGATGAGCACGAATGGCACTGGGAATAGTAAGCTTAGTATCTTTTTTAATCGTATCAACAAAACTGCTATCCGGGCGCCATTGTCCATCAATCACTTGATAGCGTGTATGCGGCAACTGCATATCTTCTAGCACCAAGCAGTACTGACCCATCATGCCGCGGCCATATTCATTATCTTTGCCCTTGATCCAGTCAGGACAGGCCACTAATTTTGGGTTAAGTTGTAGCCGACGCGCAGTCATACGCAGCTTATCCAAACGCTGATCAATACCGTTAGGTTTGAGCGCCATCATACTCCCTAATACAAATAGTACAATGACAACACCAATGAATATGCCCATGATCGTCTAACCTTTTGGCTAAAGTAGTGATACTAAAAAACATGCCGCTATTGGAATAACATCATATATAGCTGCTTATAATGAGCACAAACCTAGAAAAATCAAGCAGTATAAAATAACAATCACTGTATAATGAAGCATCTACACTGTACCAAAACCGCTATATATATATAGATATCAAACACTTATACCAACCAAAAATAAATATGATAAACAAATACAAAAAATTGTCAGCCGCAAAAAATGCTATGATAAACCATAATTTTAAACACGCGCAGGTTTATTATGAATTATCTTATTAAGCGAAACTCATCGACTGCTTACTTTTCAAATAAACTGGCTCAGAAAATCACAAGCCAACCCGGTATCACCCTATCTCTGCTGGGTATCACATTACTGGCATTATCCGGCTGTGCTACCACGCAAAGCCTCACACCACAGCAATGCCAAACCAGTAATTGGGAAGAAATCGGCCGTGCAGATGGTAGCGTTGGTCGCTCAGGTGCTTATTTTGGTCATTATGCGAATAGCTGTGCAAGCATAGGCGCAGCAACACCCAATCGTGTGCTGTGGGAACAAGGACGTCAGCAAGGACTCGAAAACTACTGTACCGAACTCACTGCCTATAAGCTTGGCCGCGAAGGCTATGACTGGCAACCTGTCTGTCCGATCGAGGGTATTGAAAAGTTAGAAGAGGCTTATTCACAAGGGCGTTACTACTATATCCGCCAGCAGAACTTGGATTATCTACGATCACCTTATCCTTTCGGACATAGCCCTTTTGGTCACAGATACCATCTACTGAGACATCATTGGTAAAAAGAAAACCCCAATGAGTACTTAATTTGAGGTTTAAGTACTCAGTGAGGCTGGAGAAGATTTTATTATTTTTATTTTATTATTATACTAGCTACCTTGATGATGGTTGGCTATCTAACACACGTCATCCCTTCTATATACACGCTTTACTCATTCACAAAAGCTATCTTGGTCAGTCCTGCTTCACTAGCCGATGCCAATACTTGTGCAACGGTGTCGTATTTGCTTTCTTTGTCTGCACGTAGCTGAATAGAAGGGTTCTTACCTTCTGCACCTTGCTGCTGCAGGCGCTCATCCAACTGCTCTATTGTGAGAGGCTCACTGTCCCAAAATATGCCCGCGTCCTGATCAATACTAATCTGAATAGCTTCTGGTGGTGGATCATTCACTTGTGCACTTGTCTCTGGCAAATTAAGCGGTACAGTCGGATTAAGTACAGTTGCAGTCACTAAAAAGATAATCATCAAAACCAGCATGACATCGATAAGCGGAATGAGGTTCATCTCATTCATACCTTGGACGTCATCATCACCTAATTGAAATGCCATAATTACTCTCAATATATACTTGCTATGTGTGCTTAGTCGTACTGCCATAAAGCTGGCTGCTAGCTATCTGGTTGAGATAACAGCCACGATTTTACTATGTATTCTACGGCTGTGAGGTAGACGCATTGCGATATGATCTGTCAGTTTTACTCGCTTGCGCGCTACTTGGAGTTACTGATACGGCGACTGGCTCAGCGGCTGTCTTCTTACTCACATTATTAATAGTTGACGTATTTATGTGTGCAGCATCCGCCAGTAAGTCATGCGCTCTGTCATTTGCGTGATACATCACACGGCGATTGATACGTATAGCAAGGTTATAAAAGACCACCGCTGGAATAGCGACAGCGATACCCAAGCCTGTCATGATAAGTGCTTCGCCAACAGGTCCTGCCACTTGTCCTAGTCCTGCTTGTCCACTTGTACCAATACTATGCAGCGCATGAAAAATACCCCAAACCGTACCAAACAGACCGATAAATGGTGCAATCGCTGCCGTCGTACCAAGGATAGGTAGTCCACGCTCACTAGAAAAACGATAGCGACCAATATGCTTGAGTAACGCCTGCTCGATTATGACGCGACGCGTCGGCGCATCCACTTCTCTCAATCCAGTCTGTTTGGCTTGAATTTGATGAGCCAAATCATCGGCAACCGTAGAAGCCAGCTTGCGGCTCTGTAGTACACGAATGATACCCGTCACCCAAGAGATAAGGGATAAGGCGAATAGTAAAAAGAACAAGGTTTTGGTCACCATGTCACTATATTGCCAGTATTGCATAAAGTCCATGTCAGACTCCTTCGTCTTTTGTGTTATGACTTGATATCATTGCAGATAGCACAGTTGCTTTCATTATGACAATGTTATTTAAAATTATTAATATTGATATCACAATTTATAAAAAACTTGGTATTACTTTGGCACTTTATAAGAAACAGTAAATGTGACATTTCCTACTCTTGGAACACCATTTTCAGTAAAAGGTTTAAATCTACCAGATGTGACTTGTCGTTTAGCTGCATTATCAACTGCTCTATTCTCTGACGACCTTGCCACTCTCACATTACTAATAACACCTTGTTTATTGACGGTCATTTTCAGTACAACATTAAAAGTCGCACCTGGACGAGCGCTAGATGCAGCACGTTTAGGAAATTCGAAGTTTGGCTTAGATGCCCAGCTGGCACTATTAGCAGTAAATTGCACCGGTGTATTGTTAGCAGCCGCAGCCGCAGCTTCCGCTTCTTTTGCTTTTTGTGCCGCAGCTGCATCAGCAGCCGCTTTAGCATCAGCTATTTCTTGAGCCCTCTTTGCGTCTGCTGCAGCTTGTACCTGTGCTGCTTTTGCATCGGCATCGGCTTGTGCTCGCTGTTGTTCAGCTAATAATGCATCTCTTCTCGCTTGTTCGGCTTTCGCCGCCAAAAGCTTGCGCTGATCATCAGCCACTTGCGTCATATTACTTTTTTGAGGGGCAGTTTTTTGTGGCGCAGGTGGTGGTGTGAACTCAGCAGGCTTAGGCTTTTCAGCTTTTTTCGCTTTCGGCTTCTCTACTGGTTGCTTTTTCTTCACAACTTTAGGCTTGAGCGCAGCAACTGGCTTCGCTTTTGGCTTAGGCTTAACCTCTCTGACCGGTTTCGGTTTTTCTTCAATTTTCACCTCTTCAATCTCCACAGGTGGTGGTGGAGGCGGTGGCGTGACCAGCTCTATCTCAATAGGTGGTGTCACCTTTTCTGGTTCTACTTTCATCTCAGGCGCTTTGACCGCCGCTAATGCGACTGCCGTCAGCGCATGCAATCCCACAACTATAGCGATAGTCGCGAGAGTCAATTTAGGTGATGGCGCGTCTAAATTCGTTGAACTCATAACACCCTAATATTAATTAACGGAGATAGAATGGCGTAGATAATAATGTAAACGATAATTATTATCAATACTAAATTACAATAATTTTCCTTATTTGAACAATTATATCAAACCAACTTCAGTTTGTTAATAAAAACCATTATCATTTGTATTGATAATCAATCTCAATTGCCTTATCATTGCCATTCTTTGGTTACTTATAAAGTAGTATTACCTATTTTACACAAAAAAATGTAAACACACCCATACAGTAAATGTAAAACCAAGTGATCAGCAATAATAGCTGCCAAAGCAACACCGCCGAGCATTGTCAGGTATATATCTTATATTAGATAAGCTCATTTCATTTTTTATACGGGTACTCATCTTCCTTATACCCAAACCAATAACATACCGAGTTATTTATGGCTACTTCCTTATTCTCTAATCCTTCGTCTACGTTTTTTAAACGCCCATTACTGACTGCTATGATAACTGCACTGGTTACTAGTATCAGTGTGGCAGGCTGTAGCTCGCCTGAATCTAGCGATGCTGAGACAACGGATACCACCACTGAAAACCAAACTGCTGACATCATTACTCTTGATACAGTAAGAGGAGATGTTGATTTAGCAGTAAATCCATCGCCTGTCGTGGTATATGACATGACGTTGATGCAAGATTTAGCAGCACTCGATGTGGCTATTGATGGCGCGCCAACTACTACAGAATCTCTAGACAATCTTCATTCTAAAAACCAGCCAGAGCCTACAGTTGTGGGTACAGTATTTGAGCCAGATCTTGAGGCACTGAACGCCATGCAACCACAAGCCATTTTAGTTGGCTCACGCATGGCCGAAAAATACGATGAGCTGTCTAACATCGCACCAACACTAGACATGTCTATCGATACCGCCAATATCTATGAATCAAGCAAGCAACGCTTGGCTGATTTAGGCGCATTATTTGGCAAAAGCGAACAGGCTGCTAAGCTACAACAAGACATCGATGGTTTGATTGAAGAAACCAAGGCTGTCACTAAAGACAGTGGTAAGGGTCTAGTGGTCATGGTCAACGGCAATAAAATGTCGACATATGGTGCTGAATCACGCTACGGCTTTATTCATAATGTCGTAGACATACCAATCGCTGATGATCAAATAAAAGATGGTCGTCATGGTCAACCAATCTCTTTTGAATACCTACAAAAAGTAAATCCAGACTGGTTGTTTGTGGTAGACCGTAGTGCCGCTATCGGTGCAGACAGTGTTGGTGCAAAAGCAGTATTAGACAATCCATTAGTAGCACAAACCACCGCATGGAAAAAAGACCAAGTGGTTTATCTCAGCCCAGATTCTTACCTTGCGTTTGGTGGCTATTATCAGTGGATACAAGATTTGACAACCATCAGAGATGCCTTTACTAACGCTAAGTAAACGCCACTTTTGTTTTAGACCGTTTTTCATGACCGTCTTTACAACTTATTTGTATGCCAGTAGCCGTTATGTCTTTATTTTCACATCGTGCACAGCCCAGCGTTAAATCCAGTACTTCTTTGCCAGCCGCATCAGCGAGTTGGAAAAGCGGTACTGGCAACAGTCTCAACTCTAAAAATCGCCGTGCCGCCATGCCACCATGGTTAATCAACACGGGCAGCCTCATTATTATGGGGCTTTTGGTGTTATTGAGTTTATCTATTGGCGTGGCAGATTTTTCATGGTCTGGTGTGTTACACAGCCTTATCAATCACAGTGCCAACTCTGATAGCTCGCTTTTTTTAGTTAGCCGACTGCCCCGTACTATTGCAATTATCTTGACTGGCGTCTCGATGGCAGTGGCAGGAATGATTATCCAAGTGGTGCTAAAAAACCGCTTTGTTGAGCCATCAATGGTCGGCGCCACTCAAAGCGCGGCGCTCGGACTGCTAGTGGTCAGTCTACTATTCCCAGCCAGTGCGCTTATTATTAAAATGGGCGTGGCCACGATCACAGCGGTCTTTGGCATGATGCTGTTTATGCTACTCATTCACCGGATCCCGCCGACTGACTTTTTGATGATTCCTCTGATCGGCATCGTCTTTGGTGGCATTATCGAGGCGGCAACGACCTTTATCGCTTATCAGACTGAATCGTTACAGATGCTGAGCGTTTGGCAGTTTGGAGATTTTTCTGGTGTACTAGCGGGTCGGTATGAGCTGCTTTGGCTGACAGGAGGTCTCTGCGTGTTGGCTTATATCATTGCTGATAAGCTGACCATCGTGGGCTTGGGTGACAATATCGCGCTGAACCTAGGCATTAGTAAACGACAAGTTACGTGGCTTGGCGTTGGTATGGTTGCAATGATGAGTGCTGTTGTTGTGGTCACCGTTGGCATGATTCCTTTTATCGGTTTGGTCGTTCCCAATATCGTCAGCCGACTGATGGGAGATAAGTTACGCCGTAGCTTGCCAGCAGTGGCGCTACTCGGTGCCTCGGCTGTCCTACTCTGCGATATCATTGGTCGCTCTATCCGCTATCCATTTGAAGTACCGGTCGCTACAGTATTTGGGGTGGTTGGTACGGTACTGTTTTTATGGCTGCTGTTACGCGCTCCCGCTGATCGATAAGCTTATGCTTATGCTTGATGCTTATGCTTATGCTTGATACTACAGGACTCACGCATGTTTTCACCATCTACGCCCCACTCCAAAAAAACCAATCATGCGAAAAACAGCATCAGAAAAAAAGAGGTCTTAAATAACGGTGCTCATGCAACAACGTGGCAGGCTCGTATCGCCCAATCTTGGACATGGATTGTGAATCACCCAAAGTCAATCGCTACTGCCGTTTTAGCAATTTCAATGCTGCTGTTTTTGACACTGAACGTCAACGGACATTGGGACTTTGCCCTACCCTTACGTGGCAAAAAACTGCTGGCGTTAATGGTCGTTGGCTATGCGATTGGGGTCTCAACACTACTATTTCAAACCTTAACGCACAATCCAATTCTCACGCCTTCTTTATTAGGTTTTGACTCACTATATATCTTACTACAAAGTCTACTGGTGTTCTTTTTGGGGGCAATCAGCTTTACCAGTATTGATCCCCTTGCCAAATTTAGCCTTGAAATTGTCCTGATGTTTGGGGCGTCATTATTATTATTTAAGCTGCTATTTTCAAAGAGCAGTCAAGATTTGACTCGATTAATATTGGTCGGTGTTATCTTTGGTGTGTTATTTCGCAGCTTATCAACATTGATTGCACGGCTAATCAACCCTGATGATTTTGTCGTCGTACAATCAGCTAGCTACGCGCAGTTTAATACAGTCAACCCTCAGTTACTCGGTATCAGTGTATTTATCTGTGCTATCACGGCGATATGTGTATGGCGCTGGCGCTATCAGTGCGATGTACTGATGCTTGGTAAATCCCAAGCCATTAACCTTGGTATCCATTATCAGCGCCTAGCATTTGGACTATTGACCATTATCGCTATATTGGTCGCCACTGCTACGGCGTTGGTTGGCCCTGTGACCTTCTTTGGCTTATTGGTGTGTGCCTTGACCAATCGTATCGCTCGTCACATGTATCACACTGAACGGCTGATATTGGTCAGCTTGGTTGCTATGATTTGCTTGGTACTCGGTCAAACTGTCTTTGAGCAAGTACTGGGTATGGCAGGTGTATTATCCGTTGTGATCGAATTGGTGGGTGGCTTAGTATTCTTATTATTAATTTTTACGACACAACGTCGCCGTCGATAACTCGTGATACATAGCGGGCATTTAGCACTCTTAATCAAAATTAGCACTCTCTAAAAACAAGAAGCACTATGATTAAATTAGATAATATCTCATACCATATCGGCAAACAGCAAATCCTGCATGACATTACGTTGTCCTTGCCAAGTGCACAAGTCATTGCGTTGATAGGTCCAAATGGTGCTGGCAAATCCACCTTATTTTCGGTTATGGCACGCTTGCAGCCGTTACAGTCAGGACAAGTGAGTTTCGCTGTAGATAATGAGGAACGTGATATTGTCAGCTGTCATGCGCGGACCTTGTCCAAGACCGTCGCGATGCTCGGGCAAGAAAACCACGTGCAAGGACGACTACGCGTACATGAGCTGCTGATGTTTGGACGCTATCCATATCATCAAGGGCAACCCACAGCAAACGATCAGCAAAAAGTACAAGAAATTATCGAGCGATTTGAGCTAGAACTATTGGCCGATCGCTTTTTATCGACGCTATCTGGTGGTCAACGCCAGCGCGTATTGATTGCGATGATTGTTTGCCAAGATACGCCGTATTTATTGCTTGATGAGCCATTGAATAATTTAGATATGTACCATGCTGGTCGACTGATGCGTGAGCTGCGTGAGCTTAGCCACAGTCAGCAAAAGACCGTGGTGATTGTATTACATGATATCAATCAAGCAGCACAATTCGCTGACACCGTAGTCACTATGAAAGAAGGCCAAGTGATGGCTGTTGGTCAGCCTGTCGATGTCATCACACAAGAGACGATGAAAGAGCTGTATAACGTTGATGTGACCGTACTGAACCATCAAGGCCGTCCAGTAATTGTTGATGCGGTTTAAATACAGAACTTTGCAGACGAAAAAAGGAATTCTTGATGCATAAAATGCTATTAAATCATCGATGGATAAACTATAAAAATCTATTGATACTGTTTTTAATCGTGAGCTTTTGTCTGTGCCTGTCTTCTGCTGTAGATAAAGACATAGCAAATACCTTTTTTTGGTTAGGAATAACTTTATATGCGCTAAGATTAGTCGTTATTCCTATGGACTTTACTCAAGATATTGCTTCAGTAGATTATACAAAGAACTATGATAAAAATAATACATGGCATAAATGGGTTATGCTAGGTGAGAAGTTTGCTTCCTTTATTTTTACTGTCTGGATAGCATACACAATATTTGTGCAATTAAGTTGATAGAATGCCCTAGCCAATTTGGCAATATCACCTGCCTTTTTGCAGCGCCTTTAATCGACTTTGACGCCCTTTCCACCACAGATAAACACCCGTCACTGACAACACCGTCACAACCAAACCTAATACTGCTAAAAATATCTGATACAACAAATGACCGATACCGTGGCTAATATGCCCCATGTGCAAGCTCATTAACCAATTGTTTGTTTTACCACCGAATGATGAGTTTTGATAACCAAAATTCACACGCTCAACGTTACCGGTTTTTGCATTGACCGTGATAGATGATGCACCGCCTTTTTTGCCAATATCTTTATTCGTCTTAAAGCGCAGTTGCCATTGACTGTCATCCTCAATCCAACGTATACCCAATAACTGCTGTACGCTCATGCCCTGACGTTGAGCCGCGATGGCAGCCTGCTCACTTAAATAAGCAATGCTATTGGCCTTATTGACCACATCAACAGTACCCAGAGCACTGATGTCAGTGGCTTCAGTGCTAGCTTCGACACTAGGTGACTTTCTCATTTTCTCAGGTGGTTTTTTTGACTTTTCTTGTTTTTCGCCTCGTCCTTCTAATCCAACGACTGCCTGCATCACGGGTCGATAGACTTGCTGTAAATTAAAACCAACACTCGACCAAGCGATGACAAATAAAATACCCCAAAGCCATAACCCGAAAGCATGATGCAAATCATAATTGAGTTTAAACAGGTTACTCTTGGTACGAATTTTCCATGCTGGCAACCAACGCTTGAGAAATGACGCGCGTTTTTTAGTGGATTGTTTTTTCTGCGTCTTTTTCTTTTTAGCAGCTCTAGGAAAAGTCAAATAAAAGCCAATAAAGCAATTAATCGTCCAAACGAGCGAGACAATACCCAGTATCAACTTGCCAATATCATCAAGTAACAAGTCACGATGTAGCCAAAACACTTTCCACATGGTATTGCGCCATGCCCACTCATCTCTATCACGAGTACCGATGATATCGCCCGTATAAGGGTGGACATACACTTCTTGAAACAGTGCTTGTGGCTGGTTATTGGCAGCCGGACCTCGGACTCTATCTACCGAAAACACCGCAGACCGATCAGCCTCTATTGATGTTGGCATACTAGAAAAGGTATGTTCTGGATATGCACTCTCCACCTTATCATGAAGCGTGGCAATAGGGAGTTGTGGTGTCTCTTGGACATCAACCTGAGCCAGTTCATGATTGAAGACATCATCCAACTCCTCATGAAATGCCAATAGCGTGCCAGTAATACCAGCGATAATTAAAAACGCGGCCATAGCAAGCCCAGTATAACGGTGAATCCAAAGACAGCTATAGCGAATATTAAATGACATAAATGAATCTGCTGTTATATTGTGATAGTTATTGATTAAAAATTTAAAGAATTAGAAAGTTAAAGAATTAAAAAAGCTTCTTTAAAAGGCCTACTAAAAAACGATTGCTTAGATAAGACCATTTAAAAAAGTTACTGACAGCACAAAGGTCTGAGCCAGTAGCTCAGACCTTTTCTAATCGAACAAATTTTATGTCTACTTATTAAAAGTCAACGCTAACGTCGAACACATAAGTACGGCCAGGCTCATTGAACGTACGTGCACCAGCATTCGTAGCAGTACCCTCACGATAAACACCCGTATCAAATAAGTTTTTGACACCAGCACCAACCGTAATCGCTTTTGTCAAATCATAGCGAGTGCTCACGTTAGCAATGGCATACGGCTCGCGATCAAGCAACGGGTCATCACTATCATCTCCCGTCGTCGCTGAAATCGTTGGGGCTTCAATCGTGCCATAGTAGCTCACATCAAAACCAGCATTCCACTGAGGCGTGATATCCCAATCGACACCCGTGTTTACAGTGAACTTAGGAATGAGCGATAATGGCTCGCCATTGTCTTTACGCTCTGAGCGGATGTTACCAGTGATATTAGAAGACCATCTTACATTGTCAGTGACTGGTACTTGTACAAAGCCTTCTAAACCTTCAACAATTGCTTCACCTTGATTGTCCCATTGAAAGATAGAACGATCTGTCGCCGTATCTACCGCCACACGATCCGTACCAGCGCCAATGCGGTTATCATAGGCATTGTGGTAATAAGTCAAGCCTGCATTCAGCCCAGTGCCATCATCATAAGTAAAGGTCAGCTCTTTGTTCCAAGAGGTTTCATTTTCTAGGTCAGGATTACCTAAGACTTGACAACCTCTTTCATCAAGAGGTACCCAAGATGGACAGCCATTTCCACGAGTGTAGTAAATATAGTTTGGGTCAAGCTGGTACAGCGATGGCGCTTTAAATGCACGACTGACACCTGCCTTCACTGACCAATCAGGGCTAAAGTGCCAAGTGGTATTGATACTCGGCGACCAGTTACTGCCAGCTTCGCTATGATAATCGAAGCGTAGACCTGGCGTGACATACCAATCAGGCGTGATCTCATAGTTATCTTCTAAATAAGCACCGATGAGGTAAGCATCTGAGGTCGGGTCGCGCTTGTCAGGGTCGGTCTCCACATCACCAAACTCAAAACCATCATCAAATGTCATATCAGATACCACAGGGTTGTCTAACCTCTCGCCGCGGAACTCAGCACCAGCCGTTAAAGTATGACGGTCAAAATAGATATCCCACTCTGATTTGGCATTGAGCGTATCGTAGGTTGCCTCTACCCATTCAAAATCCTCGCCGTCGTCAGGTATGACAATCTGACCTTCACCACCACCCGCACTACCTTCACCCAAACGCTCATTAATTGTCCGAGTGTACTCCACAAAGCTATTGCTACTAGCATTATCATACTCACCGCGATGGGTAATCGCCGCGCCGTAGCGTTGCATTTTGCTCGTTGTTTCACCGTCTAGTTCGTTTATCAACGTTTCATTCACTGACTGGAATAATGAGTCACCCGCCCATCGGTTTTCTTGACGGCTATAATTGACCTCAAAACCGACCGTATTCATCGCATCCATCGCGTATTCAAACACTTGGCGCGCATCGATATTTTCAACCCCTTCAGTACCTGCTGCTACTGAATCATCTAGTGCTTCAGCTGCATTAATATACGGATCATCTGCTTCACTATCGTGATAGCCTAGAGTGGTACGTGAGGACAGCTTGTCAGTCAAAGCGCCTGCCATATTGACATTGGTACGCCAGCTACTGCCTTCTAAGTCGCTCTCTGGTGCCTCGTAGTGCCCAGTCACAGAAAACTCTGTATCAGTCGGGCGCTTAGTGATGATGTTTACCACACCGCCCATACTACCTGAGCCATAACGAGCAGCAGCAGGACCACGCAATACTTCGATACTCTCAATTGCACTTGGTGGTACCCATTGCGAATCACCACGCGTGTCTTGCTCACCACCACGGCTAGGTCGTGAGGAATTACGCGAGGTAACTGGACGGCCATCGATTAAGATAAGCGTGTTGTTTGGACCCATACCACGCAAATCAATCTGACGTTGGTTACCACGTTGACCTGACGTCGATGACCCTGACAGGTTCACACCTGGCATCTTACGTACAATTTCTGAAATATCATTAGAAACGGATGATTTTTCGATGGCTTCTTCACTAATAACGGACAGTCCTGCCGCCTGCTCTAGCTCCTCTCTTGCCGCTCGCACCACAATAGTATCAAGTGTCGCTGTAGGTACTGCTTCTTGGTCAGTCGCCTCATGCACAGCTACCTCATCACCCTCAGCAGCAAAAGCGGTGCTGCTAAGAATAGAGGCGATAGCGATGCTTAGCAAAACTTTGCCGGTCGCTAAAGGTTGTGAGGTTTTTGGAGCATTAAGGTGCTGCTGAGGCGAAATATTTGAGAGTTTTGACATGAATAATGTTCCTTGAAGCATTTGATCTCAATAGAATCTTTCAATCTCGAACAATTTTAGTCATTTTTGATGTGGCATCCACATCGTAAGCATATATAAGTTGATACATACAAATAGGCACACGACTGCCAAGCAAGACAAACTTGTTATCCAGTATATGTATGATGAAAACGGGACTAAAACATAGCCAAAAGGCTTAAATATCGATAGATGAAAGACTAGTAAAAGTATCTACTGCATACGGTTAAAGGTTTGGTGATACTGCGACTGGCAAAAGCCAACTCATTTAAATAGTAATCACAATAAAGCCTCCAAAGAGAGGTAATACAAAAAGCTGTTAATAGTTCTGTAATAAACAAAACACACTTTAGCAAAACAGAAATATTAATGCAAATATTAATAATAATTATTATCATTAACATTAAATTAATAATGTATAGTCAAAAAATGATAAATTGAATACAAAAACGTTGACTACAAATTTAGGACTTCTAAGGAGGGAGGGTCAGTCTGTAGCGACTTAGGAAGTCACTGACGGTACCTGATTTTCGATTTACTGTTGGGTACAACTGGTAAGGCTAACTTGCTTTAGAAGTTACCTACGCTTAGGGCGTGCTGAATACTCAACACGCCCTATCTATCAAATGCCAATTATTTATATATTAAAACTGATAAGTTAAAGAAGCTTTCACATTTCTTCCCATCGCATAATCAGTATAGTCCGAATCGGCTGAGTAGCGTGATGAGTGATTTGCGTACGTTTCATCAAACATATTGTACACACCTAGGGTCGCTTTCACGCCCGCTAACTGCTGAGGCTTGTAGGTCATGAATATATCATGTACGTCATAGCCTTCTTTTTCTTGATCTGTATCATCACCTGTATTAGGGTTGATAGAAGTCACATACGTACTACGCCAGCCTAAATCAAGCGTATCAGTTGGTGCATATCCCAGGTTAACCATGTACTTATCACCAGAGTCATTTTCATCACCAGTGCCTTGAGACAAACTATAGCCAGTCTCTTTACCTTCGCTACGCGCTCGTGCATAGCTCAAGCCCATATTGAAGTTACTGGTACGGTAATCAGCTGAGAGCTCTACCCCTTTGACTTCATAATCTTCATCTGCATTAAATGAGCCTGCGCATGTGCCAGTATCAGAGGCCAGTCCTGTATTACAATCGATACCGCTCTCGTACGTAATCCAGTTTTCCAAATCTGTCACAAAGTACTTACCAGAAAGCTGTAACGAATCGTTTTCAGTGGTCAAGCCACGGAAAATAGTGGATACACCAACTTCGGCATTACTACCAGTTTCGGGCTCTAAATCAGAAGAAATATATTTATCTTCACCATCTGTATTACGGATGGCTTCCTGTAAGTCAGGACCATTGAACAACTGGGTATAACTTGCAAATATATTGGTGCTTGGCAACACTTGATAACTGGCGGCAAAAGCACCCACAACATTGTCGTACGTTTCACCATTTGCCACATCTTGTGGTGCTTCGTAATGATCATAACGAACACCAGGTGTTAGCGTTAATTTACCCATTTGCCATTGGTCTTCTAAATATACAGACGTATTTTTTGCCTCGTCATTTCCGCCAAGGACACCTAGACGAGTTACCTCTGACTCTTTTGTGTAATATTCCACACCAGTAATCAGCTTATGCGAGCCCAACTGACTGTCTATGAGGCTGGTATTTTCGATTTTGCCACCTTTGGTGATCAAGTCAACTTCAATGCCTTTATTATCTCTATCGAGATAAGTTTCAGTTTGATAAATATTGGCTTTAACATCAACTAAGTCACTGGTTGGGTTGTAGCCATACTCTAGCGTATAGGTATCACGGCTTTGTTTCCAAGGTATGACTGGATTCCAGCCATTTTCATCAGTCAATGGGAAATCCGCTCGGGCTGGATACATACCGTCATTTTCTGTACGGCTAAAACTACCACTCACATGATGATCATTACCTAAATAAGCACCTGCTTTTAACAAAATACTTTCTGTATCACCGTCTGACGTTTGAATATCACGACCATCACCATCTTCACCTGCGTCGGATGAGCGTTTGCCATAATAAACTAATAAATCAACATTTTCTGTCGGTGCAGCAAATACGGTCGCTGAGGTTAACAGCTCGTCATTATTACTGCCATAGCCTGTATGGATTTTTGCACCAATCTTTTGATCAACATCAAGCAAATCTGCTGCATCAACGGTCTCAAAAGCCACCGCACCACCAATCGCATCATTACCTAAAGTGACTGAGTTATTACCAACTGAAACTTCAGACCGCTTCAATAAGTCTGGATCAATGACCAAATCTCCAGAATGGTGGAACGCATAGCCTTCTTGACGGGCACCATCAACGGTCACTTTTAAATTCGTATCATCAAAGCCGCGAACACGAACACGTTGGTTCATAGCTGATGTACCGCCTACTGAAGCGCCTGGCACACCGTCTAAAAAGTCATTTAAAAGACTCGCTTGCCCTGCAGGTATATACTGAGCTGAGTCAATAGAATCCGATTGCATACCATCACGTACAGAACTGTTGGCAGTCACTGTAATGGTCTGTAGCGTGGTACTTGGCATATCTTCTACAGTAGCTGCACTCGCCGCCTGCGACCACAATACTGCGGCAACACCCATCGATAATACGGTCAATGGACTAGATAGTTTTGACAACTTTACTTCACGCATAACGCATTTACTCGCTTTTTCTATGATTAGGAATGAAAATTACTTGTTTTTGAAGGCTACTGATTTGTGAAAACTACTTTTATTAATAGGGCGTGTTGAACATTCACAAATTATATAAGCCATAAAAAAAGACCACCTATATAATATAAGTGGTCTTTTTACTACTAATGAGTAAAGTAGTTTGGTTTAGAACTGATAGGTTAAAGAAGCTTTGATGTTACGACCTGGCTCAAAGTCAGTTCTTAAAGTACCATCGTCAGGGCGTGGCGCAACGATACGTGACGCATGATTGGCATAGTTTTCATCAAAGATATTGTATACACCAACTGTTGCTTTTATTCCTTCTATCTGTTTTGGCGAATAGCTCATAAAAATATCATGGATGTCATAGCTTGGTTTTTCGATGTCATCGCCACCCGTATTCGGAGTTACTGAAGCAACATAGGTACTGCGCCAGCCTAGCTCTGTAGTGTCTGTTGGCTCATAAGCCAGATTGAGCATGTATTTATCGCCCGAATCAGAGCTACTGCCTGTTTGTGAGTAGATGCTATAGCCGCTATCTTTGCCTTTACTACGTGCATGAGCGTAGCTCAAGCCCATACTAAAGTCATCCATCTTATAATCGGCGGCAAGCTCGACACCTTTGATTTTGTAGTCTTCATCTTTATTAATTGCACCTTGGCAACTACCGCCTAACTGACCCGTCGCACAATCTAAACCAGAATGCCTACCGCCTGACCGTACAAACTCAATATAGTTTTCGATATTGGTCTCAAAGTATTTACCACTTAATTGCAGTGCATCATCAGCAGTGGTCAAACCACGTAATGTGGTCACAACACCAACCTCGGCGTTATCACCTTCTTCTGCTTTTAAGTCATCATTTACATAAGTCTCAGTGCCATCTTGGTTAAAAATAGCTTGGCTCAAATCTGGACCATTAAACAATTGGGTATAACTGGCAAATAGCTGAGTACTTGGGGCAACCTCGTAGCTGGCGGCTAATCCACCGACGACGTTGTTAAATACTTTACCATCAGCAACGAAATCTGGAGACTCATAGCGATCATAGCGAATACCTGGCGTTAGGCTAAATTTACCCATCTGCCATTGGTCTTCTAAATACACAGAGGTGTTTTGAGCTTCATCGCTACCTGTTTTGGCAGAGTCACGTGCCATTTCAGACTCTTTTTTGTAATGTTCAACACCAGCGATTAGCTTATGCGAACCAGTGATACCCTCAACGATGCTGCTATCAATCACACTGGTATTCTGAATTTTACCGCCTGTAGTTTTGACCTCGGCTTCCCAGTCATAACCAGGGTTTACCGTATAGTCTGTATCTCGCGAGATTTTAGTCTTTGTTTGATAGACGTTGGTATCAACATCGATTAGCTGGTTAACCGGATTATAGTTATAATCTAGTCCATAAGTGTCGCGTTTGACTTTTTGCGGTAGAATCTCATTCCAGCTGCCAACTCCTGGACTGGCTGGAAAGTCGGGACGTAATGGGAACTTACCTTCGTTTTCAGTACTGCTAAAGCTAGCGCCCACATGATGATCATCTGTAATATAAGCACCTGCTTTTAATAAGATGTTTTCGCCCTTGCTGTCTTCGGTTTGAATCTGGCGACCGTTACCATCTTCTCCAGCGTTGGCATCACGCTTACCATAATAAGCAAGTAAATCAACATTGTCTGTTGGTGCGGCAAAGACAGTCGCTGACGACAGTAGTTCGTCGTTATTACTGGCATAACCTGCATGAAGCTTGGCCCCTATTTTTTGACCAGGTTTTAGCAAATCAGCGGCATCGACTGTCTCAAAAGCAACTGCGCCACCAATAGCATCGTTACCTAGCGTGACAGAATTGTTGCCCACCGCGACTTCGGCTTGTTTAAGCAAATCAGGATCGATGGTCACATCGCCCATATGGTAAAACATTTTGCCTTCTTGACGTGCACCATCAATCGTCACTTTCAAACGACTATCATCCAGACCACGTATACGTATGCGCTGATTGACGGTCGATGTACCGCCCACAGTGACACCTGGCACCACATCCAAAATATCACTTAAATGGTTTGCCTGCGCAGCGGGCGTATAATCTTCTACATCGACCCCGCCCTCTTGCACTTTTTCACGTACTGAACTGTTGGCCGACACCGTGATGGTTTGTAACGTGGTGCTTGGCATATCTTCTACCGTATCGGTAGTTGCCGCTTGCGACCCTTGCGACCACAACACCGCTGCCACGCCCATGGACAATACGGTCAATCGACTAGAAAACTGTACTTCACGCATAACACACTCACTTTTTACTATCAGAGATTAGGATTTTCGATACCTGTTTACTTTAAAAACCATTTTTTTAAAACGACTACACTTTGAGAGCTGGCTTTAAACGCTGGATTTTTTAAAAGCGTTTAAAAAACCATATGCGAATAACATCATTAATGTTAATGATAATGATTAGCGTTTAAATGTTGAGGGCATAATAACGAAGTATTAACAATTTGGCAATAATTAGGGCGTGTTGAACATTCATAATTTCAGCCAGATATAAGCGCAAGCG
>NZ_JBQSVP010000014.1:0-44800 GCF_052376345.1 Psychrobacter sp. AOP5-GZ1-6
ATGCCGTTTGGTAAGATGTTTTAATAATACAAACTTTACCCTTGAACAATCCATCTATCGCCCTGATTTACTTACTAACTCATTTATAAAGCTATCAATTATAAAGATAGGTATAACCGTAGGAAGTTGTTATGTTAAGTCGTCATCTTGAAGTTTCTTTGCGTTTAGCAATGACACTTGCGCGTCAAAAATCGCATGAGTATCTTACTGTTGAACACTTACTACTAGCATTGTTAGAAAATACACATGCTGCTAATACATTGACTGCTTGCAATGCAAATGTCTCAACGCTGCGTACTGAGCTAGAAGCTTATATTAATAAGCACACGCCAACGATAGATGCAGATACAGAGCAGTCACCACAGCCAACTCAAAGTTTCGATCGTATCCTGCAGCGTGCTATTTTTCATGTGCAGTCTATCGGTGGTGGACGTTTGGTAGAAGGCTCAGATATTTTGGTGTCTATGTTTTCAGAGCATGATACGTATGCTGTTTACTTGCTCAAAAAGCAAGGTATCAGTCGCCTTGAGCTGACTCAATACTTGTCACATGGTCAAGATAAAGAAGAGCCATCTGAGCCACGTGCCTCTATGACTGGTGAGCGTCGTAATACTTCAGAGAAGACTAGCAAGGACCCATTAGTTGAATTCGCGACCAATTTAAATCAACGTGCTGCGGAAGGTAAAACAGATCCATTAATCGGACGCACTTCTGAGATTGAGCGTGCGGCACAAGTATTGTGTCGTCGCCGCAAAAACAATCCATTGCTAGTCGGCGAGCCTGGTGTTGGCAAAACGTCTATTGCTGAAGGCTTGGCATGGTTGATTATCAACGATAAAGCACCGAAGCCACTTAATGGTTGTGTGATTTATAGTCTTGATATTGGTTCGTTAATTGCAGGTACTAAATACCGCGGCGATTTTGAAAAACGCATGAAATCACTGTTAGACGCACTAAAGAAAAAACCCAATGCTATTTTGTTTATCGATGAGATTCACATGATTATTGGCGCAGGGTCGTCAATGAGTAGCAATATGGATGTGTCTAATTTAATCAAGCCAGCACTGGCTAACGGTGAGCTACGTTGTATTGGTTCGACTACATTTACTGAGTATCGTCAAGTATTTGAAAAAGACCATGCGCTCTCTCGTCGTTTCCAAAAAATTGATGTAAAAGAGCCTAGCGTTGATGACAGTATCGATATTTTGCGCGGTCTAAAACCACGTTATGAAGAGTTCCATAATGTTGAATATACTGATGAGGCATTGGTTACAGCCGTTCAGCTATCTGCCAAACATATTCACGAGCGTTTTTTACCAGATAAAGCAATCGATGTGATCGATGAAGCGGGTGCATATAAGCGTCTAGGTGTGATTCCTGATACCAATGATATCGATGCAGAAGAAAGCTTTATTGCGGATATAGAGCAAGACTTTGATGCGCAAATTGAGGCTGATGAAGAAGGCCTGAATGAAGAGAGCGATAGTGAAATTGACAATGATTTTACTAGTAGTGAAACACAGGACCAAACAAACACTGCAAAAGTTGATGATCCTCTCCAATCAACCAGTGAGGCAAAAGCGGCTAAGACCAAGAAGAAACCACCAATGAAAATCGATGTGGCGGATATTGAGGCCATTGTAGCTAAGCTTGCACGTATTCCGCCCAAGTCTGTATCTAGTGATGATAAGAGTATGCTGAAGCACTTAGACCGTGACCTTAAGCATCTCGTATTTGGTCAGGATGAAGCGATTGAAACCTTAGCAGATGCTATTAAATTATCTCGTGCGGGTCTAAAATCACCAGATAAACCAATTGGATCGTTTATGTTTGCCGGTCCAACTGGAGTTGGTAAAACGGAAGTGTCACGTCAGTTAGCTAATTTGCTTGGTGTTGAGTTGGTGCGTTTTGATATGTCAGAATATATGGAAGCGCATACTGCTTCACGTCTGATTGGTGCGCCTCCAGGTTATGTTGGTTACGATCAAGGTGGCTTGCTTACCGAAAAAATTAACCAGCATCCACATTGTGTGTTATTGCTTGACGAAATTGAAAAAGCGCATCCTGATGTCTTTAACTTGTTATTACAGGTTATGGATCATGGAACATTGACAGATAATAATGGTCGTGTTGCCGTCTTTAAACAGGTTATCGTTATCATGACCACCAACGTTGGTGCTGACAGTATTAGTCGCTCGTCTATGGGCTTTACTGAACAAGACCACAGTCGTGATAATACAGAGTCTCTCAAGCGCGTTTTTACTCCTGAATTCCGTAACCGTCTTGACGCTATTATTCAGTTCAATCCACTGGATACGTCAGTAGTGGTATCAGTGGTTGATAAGTTCTTGGTTGAGTTACAAGTCCAACTTGATGATAAACAAGTGACATTAGAGATTGATGATGATGTGCGTACTTATCTGGCTGAGAAAGGCTATGACCGCTTGATGGGTGCCCGTCCAATGCAACGTTTGATTCAGGATGAAATCAAAAAACCACTAGCTAGCATGATTTTGTTTGGTGAGTTAGTTAATGGTGGGGTGGTGCATTTAACCTTAGAACCTAGTGAGATGAACGAGACACAGAATGATACGGTTAAGCTTGATAAGTCTATAGATAAAGGAACAGAAGACAGTCGCATCACTTTGACGGTGGTTGAGACTCATGAGCCGTATTCTGATTCTGAATCAGTGGCCAGCTGATTGTTGTATTAGCAACATATTGTAAATATTAAACAAGCACGATAAAAACGGTTACCATGTTGTTGCGGTAGCCGTTTTTTTTATTGCTATAATTCATAATAGAACCAATCTAATATTAATTGTCATATGTATTGATTGTCACATGAGCCATAAAGTAGGTACATAAACGGTTATAACAAATAAAAAAGGATATATGATGGAGCTGTTTGATGAGCAAGCAACCAAAACCCCAGAGCAAAAGCAGGCAATTTTAGATAATGTGCGATTGCCAATAGATTGGAAGACTGCGTTAGCAGAGGAGTTAACATCTGAAAACATGGACAAGCTGAGAGCGTTTTTAAAAGAAGCTTATCAATCAGAGGATAGTGTTTATCCGCCTGCACCACTGATGTTTAACGCTTTTAATTTGACACCTTTATCTAGTGTTAAGGTCGTGATACTAGGGCAAGATCCTTATCATCGCCCAGGACAAGCCATGGGACTGTCATTTTCAGTACCTAAAGCGATTCCTAAGCCACCGTCATTAAATAATGTGCTGAAAGAGATGGCCAGTGATATCGGTATCGGTGCGTCTGCGCATGGTGACTTAACCTACTGGGCACAGCAGGGTGTACTACTACTTAATAGTTCGCTGACGGTAAAAGAAGGTGAGCCAAACAGTCATCAAAATAAAGGTTGGGAGCAGTTCACTGATGCAGTGATTGATGTGGTTAATGAACAAACAGAACACACTGTATTTATATTATGGGGTAGTAAAGCACAGAAAAAAGGTAAGTATATTAATACTGACAAACATCTCGTTTTAACAGCTGTGCATCCGTCACCACTTGCTGCGAATCGAGGTGGGTTTTTTGGCTCTAAACCGTTTTCTAAGACCAATGATTACTTAGTGCAGTATGGTCAAACGCCGATTGATTGGCAACTGCCACAGTAAATGATAAGTATTAAGCATATGAATTTAGGTACCTATTCGTTAGTTGATAATCTTACTAGTAATACTCTGCCAACCGAACATCAGATAAAAACCAGTATATTTTGGTCTATCGAAGATGCTAAGTGGATGCACAAAGCCCTTCAGCTTGCTGGGCAAGGTGCTGAATGCGGAGAGGTGCCAGTAGGCGCGATTTTGGTGCATGATGATCAGATCATTGGACAAGGATTTAATGAGCCGATTGGGCGACATGACTCGACGGCACACGCCGAAATTATCGCTTTACGAGATGCTTGTACGCGCTTACAGAACTACCGCCTGCCATTACAGACAACACTCTATGTGACCCTAGAGCCTTGCACAATGTGTATTGGCGCTTTGATTCATGCTCGTGTTGATAGACTAATATATGCAGCGAGCGAGCCAAGGGCAGGTATGGTTGGTAGTCAGATGGATTTATCCATACAGCCTTTTTATAATCATAATATTCGAGTGCATAGTGGTCTGTGTAGCAAGCATAGTAGTCAGATGCTTAAAACCTTTTTTCGCGAACGTCGAAAATTAGCAAAAAGCAAAGAGAAAACAAGTAATTAACAAGATAAGTATCTTGCTGCTAGTGATGCTATCGTTTCTTTGCTATAATATTGCCCTATTTGTTAATGTGATTATATATCTACTATCAAGTATTTGATAAACAAGTAAATATTGATCCATTGCTAACAGTGAGCTGTATAAGTATTGTCTACTATTTAAGTGAGTATTATGACCGTTTCTACATCTGATAATTCTACACTTAATGAGGTTAGCTCTGACAATAATGCCAACCCAATGCAATCACAACGTTACCCAGTTATTTGTATCGACGGGCCAAGTGGTGCAGGTAAGGGTACAGTCACGTGGCGTCTAGCCCAAGCATTGAATTACCAGCTGCTTGATTCAGGTGCTTTATACCGTATTGTAGGGCTTAAAGCATTCGAAGCAGGGTTGATTGCAGCAGATGCCAGCCAAGCCATTGATGAGGCAGCTGTATTAAAACTGACGCAGAGCTTAGAAATTGCATTCGTACCTAATAATCAGTCAGGGCGTGTCGATATTCTTGTCAATGGTGAGACTGTTGGTGAGCAAGTGCGTAATGAAACCGTTGGCGGTTATGCATCACAAATAGCTATATTTCCCAAAGTTCGCGAAGCATTGCTAAAGTTACAACAGGATATGGCAACTCGCTCAGGACTGGTAGCGGATGGTCGTGATATGGGGACCGTTGTGTTTCCAGATGCTGATGTTAAAGTGTTTCTGACAGCGAGTGCGAAAGCGCGTGCGGAACGCCGTGTAGCACAGCTACAAAATGCGGGGCAAGCAGCAGATTTTGACGCAATCTTAACCACAATTAAGGCCCGTGATGATCGTGATGAAAACCGGACAACAGCACCATCAAAGCCTGCAGAAGATGCGTTACGATTAGACAGCTCAACATTAGATGCTGATACGGTTTATGATCAAGTTAAGCAACACTGTCAGATTAAAGGTATATTTTTTAATAGTTAATAAAAACAATATATTAAGCATTAAAAGCTTTGCTATCAGGTTGGGTTTTGGTATAAAATCATACCTGCGAAAATTGACAGGGTTTAGACAACTTAGCAAAGATAGAGTTTTGCACGGTAAATATAATTTTTTTAATATAAGACAGTTGTTGTTAATTAGTTTGTTCTACAATGCGCTTATTAACAACAAAGGTTTTTATATATGATTGCATGAGATATAAAACCAGTATTCTCGTTTTATGCAATCATAAATTTGATCCGTACTGTGCTGGACAGGATACGGCTATACAAAGGTAGACATAATGGAATCATTTGCTGAACTATTTGAAGCGAGCATCGAAGAAACAGGTCTGGATATTGAGCGTGGCTCAGTTATCACTGGTACTGTTGTAGCCATCGATAGCGACTGGATCACTGTTGATACTGGTCTGAAATCTGAAGGTATTGTCGCTCGTGAAGAGTTTTTAAGCGAAGAAGGCGAACTTGAAGTTGAAGTTGGCGATAGTGTTGATGTTGTGGTTGAAGCAGTTGATAATGGCATGGGTCAAACCTTGCTATCACGTGAAAAAGCCAAACGTGTTGAAACTTGGAACTTCCTTGAAAAAATCGCTGATAATGATGAAATCGTAAAAGGTATTATCTCAAGCAAAGTTAAAGGCGGTTTCACTGTAGATATCGGTTCAGTACGCGCATTCTTACCAGGTTCATTGGTAGATGTACGTCCTATCCGTGATACGACGCATCTTGAAGGCAAAGAGCTAGAATTCAAAGTTATCAAACTTGATCAAAAACGCAACAACGTTGTAGTTAGCCGTCGTGCAGTTATGGAAGCTGAAAATTCAGCTGAGCGCGAAGAGCTATTGAACAAGCTTGAAGAAGGTATCGAAATCGAAGGTATCGTTAAGAACCTTACTGATTACGGCGCGTTCGTTGATCTAGGTGGTATTGATGGTCTATTGCACATCACTGACATGGCATGGCGCCGTATCAAGCACCCATCTGAGGTGGTTGAAGTGGGTCAAGACCTAAAAGTTAAAGTATTGAAGTTTGACCGTGAGCGCAATCGCGTAAGCTTAGGTCTAAAACAACTTGGTACTGATCCTTGGGATAACGTTGGCGGCACTTACCCAGTGGGTAGCGTTGTTAAAGCACGCGTAACCAACTTGACTGATTATGGTTGTTTTGCTGAGATTTCTGAAGGTATCGAAGGTCTAGTACACGTATCAGAAATGGACCATACCAACAAAAACATCCACCCATCAAAAGTTGTTCAAGTGGGCGATGAAGTTGAAGTAATGATTCTTGATATCGATGAAGAACGTCGTCGTATCAGCCTAGGTATCAAACAAACTCTTGCTAACCCATGGGATGAGTTTGATAAGAAACATGAGCGCGGTGATAAAATCACTGGTACGATCAAATCAATCACTGACTTCGGTATCTTTATCGGTCTAGATGGTGGTATTGATGGTCTGGTTCATCTATCTGATATCTCTTGGAACGAAACTGGCGAAGATGCTATCCGTAACTACAACAAAGGCGACACCGTTGAAGCAATGGTATTGTCAGTAGATGCAGAAGCTAACCGTATCAGCCTAGGCGTTAAGCAGTTAAGCTCTGATCCATTCAACGAATACCTAGTCAACAATGACCGTGGTGCTATCGTTAATGGTAAAGTAAAAGAAGTAGACGCTAAAGGCGCTACTATCGAACTTGCTGACGAAGTAGAAGCATACCTACGTGCCTCTGAAATTCAACGTGACCGCGTTGAAGATGCAACTAAGCATCTGAATGTTGGTGATGATGTTGAAGCTAAAATCATCAGTGTTGATCGTAAAACACGCAACATCAACTTGTCTATCAAAGCGAAAGACGAAGCTGAAGAGCGTCAAGCGATTAAAGAATTAAGCAGCACAAGTACTACTGCCGCTACTGGTTCTGAAGCTCAACCAAAAACTATTGGTGATTTGATCAAAGAACAAATGCAGTAAGCTGCTAAATTATTGATATTTAAGTAATAAAAAAGCGACTCCGGTCGCTTTTTTTTATGAATAACTTTTAACATTGAGATTCATTGGCGATATTTTTATCCAATATGGGCAAACTCTTATTTGCATTTACTATGATATCCGTTATCATTTGCAGCATTGAGTAACCATTTATGTAGAACGATTATAGTGTCTTAAACGTTTAATTTTCATATGAATGATATTTCATAGATATATGGCTTTAAGATTAATATCTAAAAAAGTTGCTATTGAAATAACAAATAAATATCGTTGTGACTCACAATCATTTTATCCATTAATTTACAAGGCAAGCGTAATAATGCAGCAAGCAATTAATAAGTCTGAATTTATTAGTAATTTGAGTGCGAACTGTGACAACATGGCTGATACCGTGGTCGATGACGCAGTACGTGAAATATTGAATCTAATGACCCATACTCTAGCCAATGATGGTCGAGTAGAGGTTCGAGGGTTTGGTAGTTTTTGTCTACATCATCGCCGCGCCCGTTTAGGACGTAATCCTAAGACAGGAGAGAGCGTGCCAGTACCTGCTAAGGCCATACCTCATTTTAAACCTGGTAAAGCACTACGTGAAGCAGTTAATGATACTGTTGCCAACGGTTAATTCTAATTATTGAGTAAAGCATTTCTTAGAAAATGCTTTGTTCTGTGCTTTTTTTGAAATGGTATTCTAAAAGTATAAATAACACTCCAAACTGAGGTAACTGTCTCATGCGTTTTATATTATTTGTATTATTGTTTTTGAGCTTTGCTTATTCACTTGGTTTGGTGTTGACGAATAATACTGAAGTCGGCGTAAATCTATTATTTTCGCAAGCACCTACGATGAATTTAGGGCTACTACTAATACTTTGTCTAATGCTTGGTATTGTTATTGGTATCCTATTGGCATTGCTTATTTTCCGTGTCTTACAGAACAAATGGGAGATTTCTCGTTTGCATAAACTCAATAAGAATCTGAAAGAGCAAGTTGAGCAAGCTAATATCGTGATTGATCGTCAGGCGAATGCGTCAACGCTAGATGAAGATGGTTATGAGTCTGCGACAAGGAATACAGATGATGTTATGGTCAATGATTTAGATGAAGGGTCTACGCTTACTAAGTCTAAGCGTGATTAACGACAAGCAAGAAGTTTGCAGCTAAACTATCTACACTTCTTTCATAACTCTGATATGGCAAAACTATGAATGATATAACTAAGTCTCCAGTCATCGTTGCTCTAGATAATATGACCATGGAGGCATCTTTAGCTCTGGCTGATCAATTAGATCCAGCATTGTGTCGTCTAAAAGTAGGCAAAGAGCTCTTTACTCGTTGTGGTCCTGAGATTGTTAAATCACTACATCAGCGCAACTTTGATGTATTTTTAGATTTGAAGTTTCATGATATTCCCAATACTACCGCACAGGCCGTCTTGGCAGCAGCTGAGCTAGGTGTATGGATGGTCAACGTGCATGCCAGTGCAGGCCTCGAAGCTATGTCGCTAGCAAAGCAGCGATTGCTAGATGGTGGCTATGAGACATTACTGATAGCAGTGACTGTTTTGACCTCTATGGATAACGAAGCATTGATGCAAACAGGCATTACTGATGGTTTAGATGCACAAGTAAGTCGATTGGCACAATTGACCAAGAAAGCCGGGCTTGATGGTGTGGTTTGCTCAGCACAAGAAGCCAAGACTCTTAAAGCTTTATGTGGAGCAGATTTTAAACTAATAACTCCTGGTATTCGCTTGTTAGAAGACAATGCTGATGATCAAAAACGCATTTGCACGCCGAAGCAAGCATTAACAGATGGTTCAGACTATCTTGTGATTGGACGCTCCATCACTCAAGCAGAAGATCCTGCTGCTAAGTTGCAGTTGATACTACAAAGTATCTGACGGTACATAGCACTAAATAACTCCAAGATATAAAAAAAGACAGCCAAACTCGCTGTCTTTTTACTTTTTGTTGGTAAGTAAAAAGGTGCTAAACTATTTATGTTTATTCAATGATGTTGACATATATGAAATTACAAATTTTGAGTGACTTACATATCGACAGTTATGCTCGTCAGTCACATCCGGTAGGACACATTCCTAAAACGAACGCAGATGTAGTATTAGTGGCAGGAGATACAGCAAACAGCGATAACGGTATGCCATGGCTGCAAGAACAAGCTGCGCGCTTACATGTACCACTCATTACCATTACGGGCAACCATGAGTACTTTGGTGAAGATGTGTTGAGCTTTGATAAAAAATTAGCAATATGGGATAACTATGACGAGGTTTTAGATCAAGGACTGCGTGTACTACAATGTCGTCATGTTGATATTGGGGACGTCAGGATTTTAGGGTGTACTCTCTGGACCGATTACCAGTATCAAGCCAATGAGGATACTATGGTAGCAGTCAAAAAATTTATGCGTGATTACACTCAAATCTATGCAGGTGACACATTATTTTCTCCTGAAGTTTCCATGCAATTACATGCAAAACAACGTCAATGGTTAAAACAGTCACTTATAACGGCACAACAATTGGGAAAAAGAGCTGTCGTGATGAGCCACCATAGTATCAGCCCTTTGTCTGTGTCTGAAAAATATGCATCCTTACCTAGCAATGCAGCTTTTGTTAGTGATTTTTCGGCATGGATGCAAGAGCCATGGGCGCCTGAATTATGGGTACATGGCCACACTCACGAGGCTTTTGATTATCAGATTGGTAAAACACGGGTCGTTGTTAATCCTCGTGCTTATCCAAACGAGGTGAGTAGTACCGCATTAGAGTTTGCATGGGATAGAGTCATCGATATCGGTTAGAGCCATCGATACAGGTTAGGCTGTGTTCTCATTTAAATTGAAAACATCCTCAATTTGATCAGTTAACGGGTTTCTATATCGGTAGGACGAGTATGTTGGTAGGTCTGCCAGTATCGCTTCTGAATGAATCAAGTGTCATCACGTCTATTTATCCAACACTTAAACAGTTATGGTATTCATTACTACCATAAAATCTGCTACGCTTGCTACCATGAGCCAAAATACGAATAGCACACTCTCACAAACTCCCGCTGAAAAGCTTATGAGTCACACTCGTAACGCACCGGCGCCCTCGCACCTGCCTGACAGTATGATTCCCTCAGTCAGCTTATTGCCTGAAAATAAGCGCCTGATTCTATTTACTAGACACTCTCTGCGTGAGCGTTCTGATGGTAATGGTTTTGCCAGTTATCAGTTGCCACTGACGCCGAAAGGTCGTGTATTAGCAAAGTCTTGGGGACGTTGGTTAGGAGGGAATCTACAGTATTCACTCGATGTCGATAGTATTTCAAGCCCGATTGGTCGCTGTGTTGATACTGCCGAGTTGATGCAAGAAGGGGCAGGTCTAAAACGGGATATCTCGCACCAGTCATTATTGGTAGAGCCTGGTAGCCTAGTTACTGAGCCTGATATTGCCAATCCCATATTCAAAGAAGTGGGTGTGCTTAACTTCATCAATCGATTTTTACAAGGCAATCTTGAAGGGACCAAAAATGCTTATCAAGGTGGTCTTGATATATTGTCACTGTTCTATCAGAACCAGCCACAGCACGGGCATTTAATGCTTGCTGTCAGCCATGATACTTTACTGTCTGCATTTTTAGCGGTGATGTTTGATGTCATTGAAATTGATTGGAATGATTGGCCAAAGATGATGGAAGGGGTGTTTTTGTGGTTTGATGACAAACCTTTTGAGCAGGCAAGCGCTCATTTTGTTTGGCGCGGTGTGCTCTATACTCGTCAAATCAATACTCTATTAGAAGGCTACTGTGCAGCAGGACATCATCCAAGCAAGTTATTATTACCACCAGCAGCAAAATGGGAGTGATTGTTTCTTATAACAACAATGCCAAAAAGTACGATTAGCAGTGTCAAATCTGTGTAGTCGACAGTGCGTAGTACCTGTTTTTATTGCAATGGTTTTTCTGACAATCGTTTTCCCCAAAGCTCTCATTTTTGTGAATGGTATCCGTTTTTAGACACGCATAAAAAAGACCTCATCGCTAGGATAAGGTCTTTTTTATCACGCTATTACAGCGTGATAGGGTCTAAACGTGACAAATCTTAAGCTTGTAGGCTTTTGATTGTTTTGTTTAGGCGGCTCTTACGACGAGCAGCTTTATTCTTATGAATAATACCTTTGTCAGCCATACGATCAAGAACTGGTACCGCTTTTTTGTAAGCTTCGGTAGCCGCATCATAATCTTTAGCTGTGATAGCCGCATCAACACGTTTTAAGTAAGTACGAACCATAGAGCGTTGTGACGCAGAGTTCTGACGACGTTTGGTGTTTTGACGGGCGCGTTTACGAGCTTGTGCAGTATTAGCCACGCGTATCTCCTTGATAAAGACAGATAAAATATGAATGTTGGGTGTAAAAAGGTTTAACAATCACCGGTGACGAGCAGCCTCTCGTCAAACATGATATCGATGTCTAATATTAAAGCATCTAATATTAATAGTGCATCGCAATCGCCGTAACTGTTTGGAATAATTAAACAGCGTTGACGTGTAAAGCCGGTTATCTTAGCAAATTATTGAGCTTAGAACAATAAGTTTGATGATTAATAGTAAAAGAAGTTATGCTAGCATATGAATTATCGGTTTCTCTAGTGGTTATTAGAGTTCTGTAGCACCTTTTAGGCCTAAAAGTATTAAGGGAGACTTATAATTCCCGACGGTTGATAACAACTTTTACAATATATTTTATAGAATACCGTCAGTTATGTATTAATTTAGGTATGATACTAAGGCATGTCCTCACTCTGAGTATTACTTTTAAAATGGGGACACTGCCTAAAGTGATGGGCTTATGAAATACAAAATTTAGCATCACTACAAAATTTTTAACACTATATAAATGGATAGGGTATGCAGCGAAAAGCAATTGTGATTGGTGCAACAGGGCTGGTAGGGCAGTATCTTGTTAAGCAACTTAGTGAGCTTTATGACACGTTAATTGTGATTGCAAGGCGTCCACCACGCTATATCAATGCCCGTATGCGTTTTTATCAGGTAAACGATTTTGACAACTTAACTGAAATATTTGCAAGCGTTGGTGCTGATCGTAAGACTGATGCATTTAGTTGCCTTGGTACTACCAAAAAAGAGGCTGGTAGTGATGAAGCTTTTAGAAAAGTTGACCATGATTATAATGTGAGATTTGCTCAATTGTGCCAAGATAAAGGGGTTGAAAACTTCTTTTTATTGTCCTCCATGAATGCCGATATTAGCAGCCGTTTTTTATACAATCGAGTCAAAGCTGAAACTGAGCAGTCCATTATATCATTGGGTTTTACACAGCTCGTGATTTTCCGTCCTTCATTGTTGCTCGGCAAGCATAAAGGCCGGCCACTTGAAAGTATTGGTCAAAAGGCTTTTAAGCTAATATCACCTCTCGTGTCAGAGTCATTGTCACTACATCCTATTTCCGCTAAACGTGTTGCTAGTGCAATAGTAATGAGCGCACATGATATCTATGAACGTAGTAAGTATCGTACTGGTCCTACGATTAAAACGACCGATATTATCGAAAATAAGCAGATGCTTGCGATGACTAGTGTTAATAAATAGCCTAAGTAAAAAATGAAGTAAAGATTTAAAAGTAGCACTGAATGACAAATAACAAGGAGTGTAACCATGCCAAACATGATGCCAGAATCACAAACAATGAATAAAGATAATTTTGTGACGTGTGATTTATTAGATGCTAACCCTAAGTCGCAAGTTTGCTTGCCAAATATCGAAGGTAAGTCGTTTTATAGTTTTGGTGGCAAAGACAAATTTTGTGGCGAAATTATTACAGTTAAGTGTTTTGAAGATAATAGTCGCGTGAAATCGTTGTTAAACAGTGATGGTAGAGATAAGGATGGCAATGGCAAAATATTGGTCGTCGATGGTGGAGGGTCGATGCGCTGTGCACTGTTAGGTGACATGATTGCGCAGGCGGCAATCGATAATGGCTGGTCAGGTGTCATCGTATATGGCTGTGTGCGCGATGTGGATGATATGGCTGCAATGGATATCGGGGTAAAAGCACTTGGTTGTATCCCGCGTAAATCGAATCGTCGTGACGAGGGGCAAACTGATATTGAAATTAGCTTTGGCGATTTAACCTTAACATCAGGTATGTATGTTTACGCAGATAATAACGGTATTATTGCAAGTGATGAGCCTTTAATAGCGTAGATTGTCGTTGGTTTAAATCTAACACAACCACAAACAACTATATATTACAAACGATTATAAAGAAAAAACCCAGTTCAATGACAGAACTGGGTTTTTTGGGTTAAAAATAAGCAATTCGTTAGTATTTTTCAAGCTCCGAGAGCATTTGCTCACGCGCCTTATAAATTCTACGTAAGCCAAGCCATAAGCTAATACACATCACGATCAATACTGAGGTAAAAGGTAAGCCTGTACTTACCGAGCCTGCTTGGATGGTTTTTAGGGCTTGTGCTCCGCCGCCATAAAGAAGCGCAATAGCAATAAAACCTTGAGCAACAGCCCAAAATACACGCTGGTATATAGAAGCTTCAAGCTTACCACCTGCGGTAATCGTATCAACCACCAAAGAGCCTGAGTCTGATGAAGTCACAAAAAACACCATCACTAGAATAATAGCAATTAAAGAGGTAATGGTTCCTAGAGGAAGATTTGCCAACATCTGAAACAAGGTTAATGAGGCATCACTAACCCCTCCTGCCAGCTCGCCAACTTGATTGTCGTATTGGCTCAATCCTGACTGTCCAAATACTGTCATCCAGACGATGGTCACAAGCGTAGGGGCTAACATCACCGAGGTAATAAATTCACGTACAGTACGGCCTTTTGAGATACGAGCAATAAACATACCTACAAATGGTGACCAGCTGATCCACCATGCCCAATAAAACACGGTCCAACCATGAAAGAAATCACCGTCACTGCGGCCTACAGGATTAGATAAGGGAATAATATAAGTGGCATAATCAACGACGGTAGTGCCAATTTGGCTTAGTAGTCCCAGTGAGTTGCCAACAAAAAATACAAATAGCAGTAGAGCTAAAGCGACTAACATATTAACGTTACTCAACAGCTTGACCCCACCATCTAGACCGCGTGCCACTGATATGGTGGCAAGAGCAGTGACGACAACTATAATGACAACCTCAAGTGAATTACCCGCGAAATCCCAACCAAATAAATAGTTGAGTCCGCTGGCTGCTTGTTGGGCACCCAAACCTAATGAAGTTGCTAAACCAAATATCGTCGCTAGTACGGCCAATATATCAATAATATGGCCAGGTAGTCCCCACGTTTTTTCTTTAAAAATAGGATAGAATACAGAGCGCATGGTCAATGGAAAGCGAAAATTATAAGCAAATAAGGCCAATGATAAACCAACAACTGCATAGATACCCCAAGGGTGCAAACCCCAATGGTACATAGTTGCACCCATAGCAGCACGGTAAGCTTCAGGACTGTCTGCTGCCACCCCAAGTGGTGTACCTGCCCAACCGCTTGTATAAGCTAATGGCTCAGCCACACTCCAAAACATGAGGCCGATACCCATACCAGCAGCGAACAGCATCGAGAGCCACGAGCGCCGACTGAAATCAGGTTTGGCATTTATACCGCCAATTCGGATGTTTCCATAGGGGGACACAATCAATATCAGACTAAATATCACCATGATATTAGCTGTGCTGATAAACAGCCAGTCAAAGCTATTGACGACCCAATCTTGGGTGCCATTAAGCCAAGCGTTAGCTGTATTAGGTAGTAATAATGCAAACAATACAAAGCCGATCACGGCAATAGCGGTAAAGAAGAATACAGGTCTGTGTAAATCTAAACCTAATATTTCAGTGTTGTTTTCACCCGTTTTATGCTCAGTGGTATAAAGTCTACGGCGAAACTTGTCGAGAAGGTGCTTTGGGATCTGTTTTTGCTCGTTCATAGGTGACGAATCTCCTGATGAGTTAGCTGAGCTGGACACCGTCAAAGTATCGACTATTCATTGATAATCAATAGTTTTTGGCAGCTACAAGCTTTAGATTTTAGGTGACGTAAAAATGCTTTTACAGGGTTATAACGAGTACAATCTACTGAATAGTTGACACTCAGTTAGACGTGTTTATAGGAGATATTTATTTGAGATAATATATAAAAATTTATATACAAATAATCAAATGCTAACCATAAAAAGTAAGCTTAAAACGGTAATTTTCAAAAGGGTGCCATATTAACAAACTGTTTGGCTTTGTCAAATCGTAGCTGCCCCTAAACCTGTAAATTAGTTTTGGTAATTGCGCAAATATTCGTATAATAGCTATCTGACTCTTAACTTTGACCTTATTCTTTATGCCTATCACTGCTTTGACTGACGCGTTTGACCCGATTAACCAGCAGTTGTTTCCTATCCAAAATGCTGAGCGGCGTTGGTTAGCGCCTGTGCATGGGGCTGTCAGTAGTTTATGGCTGGCAAGTTTGATGCAAACGTCGATAGGAGATGTTGCGGATCGGCTAAAAGTCGTGGTAACACGCGACCAAAACCAGCTCAATCAGATAGAGACTGAGTTGGCATTTAGCGGGGTCGATGCCTATGTGTTTCCTGATTGGGAGACACTGACGTATGATGAGCTGTCACCGCATCAAGACATCGTCAGTGAGCGTATCAACCTATTGACTGATATGCCAACATCAGGTGTATTATTGATATCGGTACAAACGCTGATGCACCGAGTTGCACCGCCTAGCTGGTTAATTGGTCAGCATTTTGATTTGAGCGTTGGCGATCAGTTTGATATTAATGTTCAACGTGGACTGCTAGCAAAGGCAGGCTACCGAGCTGTTGATAATGTCTTTGAGCCAGGTGAGTTTGCTGTGCGTGGTAGTATCATTGATATTTTTGCTATGGGTCAGCCGTTTCCGCTGCGTCTTGATTTGTTCGATGATGAGATTGAGACGATTCGATTTTTTAATCCGGAGACTCAGCGCACATTAACCGTTGATGATCTCAAGTCAATGATGAGCGGCAATGACAGTAGTATGGGTAAAGAGTCACTATCACTACTGCATAAATTGCCAGATATCTCAAAACCCATTCAGAAATTTCAAATACTACCCGCAAAAGAGTTTCCACTCGATGAAGGGCGTGAGACTTTTCGTACCAATTTTGCCGCGATGTTCCCCAATGCCAGTAGTCGTAAATTTGAGCTACACAAAGATGTGATGGCAGGTATCGCGAGCAGCGGACTTGAATATTATCAGCCATTGTTTTTTGATATAAAAGAGTGGGAAGCTGAGAGTAGCTTGTTCGCTTATTTACCAAGCGATGCGTTATTCATCACCGATGAGTTGATAACTGAAAAACAGGCAGACTATTGGTCACAAATTCAGCGCCGTTATGAAGAGCGTCGTCATGACATTGATAAGCCAATCGTCGCCCCTGAGTTGCTCTATTTATTGTCCAACACCCTTAATGAAAACCTCAATCACTATCCGCGTGTCGTTTTAAGTGTACGTGATGAGGTGGTTCAGAGTAAGCAACAAGGGTTAGTCACGATAAGTGCGCAAAAGCCGCCGCAGCTGGCAGTAAATCATCAAAAAGCTGAACCGCTTACTGAGCTGTTAGATTTTTTAGAGACACAAGTGCAAACGGCGACACCTGTGTTAATCGTTGCTGAAACAGCAGGTCGTCGTGAGATTTTGATTGAGCTGTTTAAAGGTAAAATCGATATCAAAGCCTATGACAGCTTTGAGGCGTTTTTATCATCCGATAAGACGCATAATGCTAGCAAGAATAAATTACCACAGGTTGGTTTGACCATTGCGCCTATTGAGCGCGGAGTGTATGTGCCAGAACGTTTGGCATTGATTAGTGAGACACAGCTGTTTGGTCGGCAAGTATTACAAACACGCCGCCGTCGTCAAAGCGGAGTGTCAGAAGAGTTTTTGGTAAAAAGTGTGACCGAGATAACAGAAGGCAGTCCTGTTGTTCATATTGAGCACGGCGTTGGGCGTTATAACGGTTTGATTACCTTAGATGTGGGTGATGGTGAGCAAGAGTTTATTCACTTAAAATACGACGATGATGCCAGTATTTATGTACCAGTTGCGAACTTGCAAATGATCAATCGCTATAGCGGTGGTGATCCAGCGCTTGCGCCACTGCATAAGATTGGTAATGGTAAATGGGACAAGGCTAAGCAAAAAGCATTGGAGCAAATTCACGACGTCGCTGCTGAACTGCTTAATATGCAAGCACGGCGTGAAGCCAAAGTTGGTATTCATTTTAAAATAGACCCTGCGCAGTATGATCTATTTGCTAGCCAGTTTGCGTTTGAAGAAACACCCGATCAAGCCAATGCTATTCATGCAGTGATAGAAGATATGAGACAAAACCAGCCAATGGATCGCCTTATCTGTGGCGATGTTGGTTTTGGTAAAACCGAAGTTGCCATGCGCGCCGCTTTTATTGCAGTTAGTGCTGGCTATCAAGTGGCGGTGTTGGTGCCGACCACACTGTTGGCAGGTCAGCATGAAGACAATTTTCGTGATCGCTTCGCGGATTGGCCGATACGTATAGAAACGCTATCACGATTTGGCGGCAAAAAGCATCAAGATACGGTATTGGCGGATTTAGCAGTGGGTAAAGTTGATATTGTCATTGGTACCCATAAGTTGTTACAACCTGATGTGAAATTTTCTAATCTAGGTCTCATGATTGTTGATGAAGAGCATCGCTTTGGTGTGCGTCATAAAGAGCGTATTAAGGCCATTCAGACCGATGTAGATAGCTTATCTATGACGGCAACGCCTATCCCTAGGACGCTTAATATGGCGTTGTCAGGCATGCGTGATATGTCAATTATCGCAACACCACCGGCACGCCGTCTTGCGATCAAAACCTTTGTGATGCAAAAGACAGAAGCCTTGATGAAAGAGGCTATCTTGCGTGAGTTATTGCGCGGTGGGCAAGTGTACTTACTGCATAATGATGTAGCGAGTATTGAGCGCATGGCAGAGACCATTCGTGAGTTGGTTCCTGAAGCACGTGTAGGTGTGGCACATGGGCAAATGCAAGAGCGCCAGCTCGAACAAGTGATGCAGCAGTTCTATCACAAAAAATTCAATGTACTGGTATGCTCGACCATTATCGAAACAGGCATCGATGTGCCAAACTCTAATACCATTATTATTGAGCGTGCTGATAAGTTTGGTTTGGCACAGCTGCATCAGCTGCGTGGTCGTGTTGGTCGTAGTCATCATCAGGCTTATTGTTATTTACTGGTGCCTTCTATTAAAGGTCTAAAAGGCGACGCGAAACGTCGATTACATGCGATTGAACGTGCCAATACATTGGGCGCTGGGTTTATGCTGGCAAGTGAAGACTTAGAGATTCGTGGGGCAGGTGAGATACTGGGTAAGCAGCAAAGTGGTAACATGCAAGTAGTTGGTTTCAGTTTATATATGGATATGTTAGAGCGTGCAACAAAGGCGATAAAAGCAGGCAAAGAGCCTGATTTGAGTACGCCATTGTCACTCACCAGCGAGATTAATCTACACAGTTCAGCACTGATACCAGAAGAGTATTTACACGATGTGCATCAGCGCTTGTTGTTTTACAAACGCATTAGTAATGCCGATGATAAAGAGGCGCTGATGGATATTCGGACTGAAATGATTGACCGTTTTGGGATGCTACCAGATCAAACCAAGCAGCTATTCGCTATTCATGGGCTGCGTTTACAGGCGGAGCCGTTGAAGATTAATAAAATCGATGCGAATAGCAGTAGTATGACACTAGAGTTTGCCCCTGATACACCCGTTGATGCCTTAGCCATTATTAAATTGATTCAGACAGATGGTCAGCGTTATCGAATGAACGGTGCGTCTGGTATTCGTTACCAAAATGCCGATAAACTCGAAACACCACAACAGCGTGTGACAATGGTTCAAGAATTATTACGCTATTTTAGCGAGCATATGGTGGCAGAGTCTGCTTAGTCGTTTACGTGCGTAACAGTATGCGAGTGATGGCGCTATTTTATCCGATAGATAACTGATAAAATAGCAAGATTATATCTTTCTACGCTTTTATTTAAGCTTCATAACAAGAGAACCGTTATTATGTTCCAACTTCATCATAAACTCGCTGCTGACAGTTTTTTAGTAGGTGATTTTCCATTATCAACCTGTCGCCTGATCAATGATTGTCAGTTTCCTTGGCTGATATTGGTGCCCCGTGTATCAGGTATTAAAGAACTGTATGAACTCACTGAAGCAGACCAGGCTCAGTTTTTGCGTGAGTCTAGCTGGTTGTCAAGCCAACTTGCTAAGACCTTTCAAGCAGATAAGATGAACGTAGCCGCACTCGGTAACCAAGTGTCACAGCTGCACTTTCACCATATCGTTCGTTATCAAAACGACATGCAATGGCCTAATCCAGTATGGGGCATCCCTGCTGTCCCTTACACTAAAGAAGTATTGGCGCAAATGCAGCAGACGCTTATGATGGCACTACGCGGTCACCATCAAATGCCTTTCGATTGGCAAATGTAGTTCAGTTGTTTCTTAAATGAAGGTCTTTCCAATTAAAAAGACTTTTTTGGTTCGTTATTTAAGGCGTGTTGAACATTCAAATATTAGGGCTGCTGATCGCTAAAATTGCATCAAACTAGGCGCAAGCCGACGATAATGTCGAGACCTTAACTAGGCTTGTAACGACGTTTGGGGTGATTTTAGCATCAGCCTTGAGAACGGATCCAGCAAAGCTCTGCTTTGCCCGTTTGCAAGGCGAGAGCTATGCTCGAGTGGAGGGCAGTACTCTTTTTTGCCAATACATGGCGAAATTGTTTAACCTAGAATGACTAGGCATCAAAAACTTCACTGCATATTGTCTAAAAAATAGTCACTGCCAGCACCACATTTGAATGTTCAACACGCCCTAATATTTACTGCCAATTAAATATAAAAAAGCTAGGTATTTATTATCTGGCTTTTCTATTGTCAGTATGGATAATGAATATTATAATTTTATTGATATAACTTTTAAGGCAGTTTGAGTGACAAATGGTAGACTTTTAGCTATCAATGACATAGTTTTTATTATATTTGAAAAGTATAATAATACGTTGACTAAGTTTTTTATATCAAAACAACTATAAAGGTAGGTTCTGTATTTCTCGATTATCCTCATGCCTTCTCGGCTTTCTGATTGTCTGTTCTTCTTAAGCGAATACTTCATATGCCTTTTCTAGATACTCCAAAACCGAATCGCCCATCAAAAAATGAAGCGACCTATCGATTTGACTATCCAGAAGTCTTTGTTTTGATAATTACTGTTGTTTTTCTTGCTTGGCATTTTGATTTCAAAGCTACGGCAATGGCACTTGTTGTGGTTGTTGTCCTACCTAGTTTGCTAATTTTGATTTACAACTACCGTCGCCAAGCCAGTTTTTGGACGTCTAATATTGTTATTATTTTATTGTCTTCAATTATTGGGTCAATACAGTTCTGTGCAGTAATGTCTATTAGCTTAATTACACTAATAATCTTACGTATTATTCTCAGTGGCCGTGAAAACCGATTTAAGCTGATAATCATAGCAATAGTTTCTATCATCATTTTTTATTATGTCAGCGTGACGTTAAATGGTTCAGGGGTAGACTGTAACGAAGGTTGGTTGTCGCCTTTGGTCTTATTGTCGAGTATGATGGCCATTCTATGGCAGTTCAAATATATTTATCAAAAATATATTGATTATGAAGTACGTGCTAATCAGGCAACCAAACAGTCGACTAAGATGGTTTCAGTTATCAATAAGCTGACACGTTTTATTCCACCGCAGATTTGGGAGCCGATTGTAAAGTCTGATGTTCCCGTGGCTGTCTCTAATAAACGTGCCAAACTGACGATTATGTTCTCAGATATCGTTGGTTTTACGGAATTATCTGATAGCCTGAGTTCTGATAATTTGGCTGATATTTTAAATACTTATATGTACTGTATGACTACGATTGCCAATAAGCATAACGCGGTACTTGATAAGTTCATTGGTGATGGCATGGTATGCTTTTTCGGTGAGCCTAATAGTCAAGGTGCGCGCCAAGATGCGTTAGACTGTATTGCCATGGCGATAGATATGCGTCGCGAAATGCGAACGTTAAGACAGAAGTGGCGTCTGATGGGCTTTGAGGGTTTATATATACGTATGGGTATTACCACAGGGTATTGTCATGTGGGTAATTTTGGCAGTAAGAACCGGCTCAGCTATACCTTAATCGGTAAGGAAGCCAATCTGGCCGCAAGGTTAGAGTCGAGTGCTGGGAAGGATGAGATATTGATCAGCGAAAGTACGTACGACTATATTTGTCATAATTATGAGTGTCAGCATGCAGGGGCATTTCAGCTAAAAGGATTTGATAGTAAAGTACATGCATGGCGAGTGTTTGATCCTGATATTGATAAAGTCCATCTGTCAAAGTGGGTTGATTACACACTACCTGGATTTAATTTACATTTAAATTTTAAAGACATGGATTATAACGATTATCAAGATATTAGAACACGACTAAACTTTGCATTAGAGCGTATTGAACAAGAGAAAGAAAAAGCGGTCACTGATAATGTTGCAGAGGACAAACACAATGACATTAATCGTCATTAGACTTTTAGAAAATAGTAGCCAAAGCCAAAAGTATTATTTAAGTGGCTGATATGTAAGTAGTCTTTCAAACGAAGTGCAAAAAAGCCAACTACCATGATGATAGTTGGCTTTTTAATCTGATAGTAAAGAAGTGCATTATTAATGCGTGCCTAATGGTTTTCTTTAGCGTGGTTTAGCGTATATTTAGGTACTTCGATGGTTAAGTCTTCATCATCGAGTATTACCTGACAAGATAAGCGTGAATCAGGTTCTAATCCCCAAGCACGGTCTAACAAATCCGCTTCGATATCATCCATCTCTTCTAGACTATTAAAGCCTTTACGTACGACCACATGACAGGTTGTGCAGGCTTTTGACATCTCACAGGCATGTTCAATTTTAATGCCTTTTTCTACTAATGCTTTGCACAGGTTACTTCCTGCCTCTAGTTCGACTTCGGCGCCGTCAGGGCAAATTTCGTGATGGGGTAGTACAGTAATTTTTGGCATAAATCGTCTTTCCGAGGCTAATCAATTTAAAGAAATAAAAAGTGTAATAGTTGTGTTTAGTATCATTGAACAGCTATATTTTTAAATATATGTATTACTGGGTGTATCTGTCTACCAATCTTGGGCACTAGTGCCAGCCATACTGGTTTTAACGCTTTGATTCATGATACGGGATGCAAAATTATCACTATGAGGCTTAAGCTGTGCCTGTTGTGTTTCAATAACAGCTAGATCATCAGTGCCTAGCGCTGTTTTTAACACTTGTATTTTCTCAGACAATGCATTTTGTTCTTCAGTGGAGAGCAACGCTGCAAATTCATTAAGTGCAGACTCTAGCGCAAGCACTTCACGCTCAGCTTCTACTTTGGTCTCAATTAAAGAACGTGCATTTTTATCTTCCTCGGCATGCTTAAATCCAGCAATCAGTAATTGTTCTTTTTGCTCATCTGATAAACCATAAGAAGGTACAATCTCAATTTTGCTTTCTGTTTTGGTTGTCGTTTCTTGTGCACTGACAGTTAGCTGTCCATTAGCATCAATACTAAAGGTGACTTCAATACGAGCAAATCCAGCTTTCATAGGTGGAATACCATACAGCTCAAAGCGGCCAAGTGAGCGGCAATTATCGACGGTTTCGCGCTCACCCTGTACCACATGAATTACCATGCCCGTCTGACCATCTTGATACGTGGTAAATACTTGACGTTTTTTAACAGGGATAGGTGTATTACGGGGTATGAGCACTTCTACCAAACCACCCATGGTTTCAAGACCAAGCGAGAGTGGTGTCACGTCTAACAACAGTAGGTTGTTGTCACTATCGCCATTGACCAATTGGTGTGCAGTTTGTGCGGCGCCTAGAGCAACGACTTCATCTGGGTTAAGTCGGCAAAGTGGCTGTTTGGCAAAGAAATCAGTCACGACTTGCTGGATAGCAGGCATACGTGTAGAGCCACCAACTAAGATAACTTCATCCAAATCAGCACTAGAGAGTTTGGCATCACGTAGCACTTGCTCGCAGACGCTTAATGTACGGCGGCTGACAGGTTCTATAATAGTCAGTAAATCTACGCGGCTCAAAACACCTTGATACGATTGATTATTGACTGTGATATCGATATCAACTTGTTCAGCATCAGTCAATGCTTGCTTATAAGCTTTGGCCTGTTGCGCCAATATTGATTTATCATGAAGACTGACATCCTTTGGATCGATAGCCAGTTGTTTGATAAGCCAGTTGGTGATGAGACGGTCGATATCATCACCGCCTAATGCACTGTTACCACCAGTTGCCAATACTTCAAAGACCCCATCTGTCAGTTTTAAGATAGAAACATCAAACGTACCACCACCCAAGTCGTAAATTAGGTAGTAGCTTTCCTTTTCGCTGGCTTCTGCAGATTGATCAAGACCATAAGCAACGGCGGCCGCGGTTGGCTCGTTTAACAAACGTAAAACTTTGATACCAGCTGCCTGAGCGGCATCTTTAGTCGCTTGACGCTGTGCTTCATCAAAGTAAGCAGGTACGGTAATAACAGCACCTTCAATACTATCTGCAGGCAGTGCACTCGCTGCACGTTGCTCAAGAGTGGCTAATATGCGTGCTGATACTTCAACAGGAGATACATTACCTTGAGCTGTCACAAACGTAGGCATATCATCTGTGCTGCCACTTAACTCATAAGGGTGAGAGAATTTGATGTCAGCTTGGCTACGACCCATAAAGCGTTTAGCCGAGACGATCGTATTTTTTGGATCATCTGCTAAATGGGCTAAAGCATCATAGCCGACTAATGGCTTGCCTGTGCTTGGGTAGTAGACAACAGATGGTAGTAATGTATCTGTCGCTGCACCGGCCTCTAAGACTTGTGCCTTACCTGAACGTACCACAGCAACTAATGATCGTGTGGTACCAAGATCGATACCTAGACCAAAACGATGCTGGTGAGGTTGGGCGCTTTGATTGGGTTCGGCAATTTGCAATAAAGACATAAAATAACTCAGAGGTAAAATGAATAAGTGAAATGGAGTCAGTGTAGCTTTAGGATAGTCCAGTGACTATAATCAACGCATGTTTAACTTGGTACGGTTTCAATCTCATTTACTGTATCGCCTTATTCTCTGCATTTGGTTGTTTTATATCAACCTTGAACTGCCTAAACTACAGTTAGTCTACTCTACAAATAAAAAGGAGTAATGGCTAACAGTTTTGAGATAAGAGAGTGTACGAGATTGCTACTGCTACTTTAAGTGAATATTGAGAAAATCGGTATTCGACTCTAGTTTATGAAGAAGTACAACTCGCAGATCTCTAAACGTATAAGTCATCGTCGTCTTGATGCTCTGCTGTTGCTACTTCATCAAGAGCAGTAGTGACATCAGCATCTAACTTTACTAAGAACTTTAATTTTTGTGTTGCATCAATTGCCGTATTCCAGTCTTGTGCCTGATAAGCGTCATTAAAGCGTTGCGACTGGTTAGCTAAGCGCCCTGTAATTTGCGGATGTAATTGCTGTAAGGTTAGACGATTTTTATCTTCGGTGGCTTCATCTAAGTCCATACGCATTTCCATAGCGTCTTCTAAAAACGCTAAGTCTGCGATTGAATGTTCTAGATTTTGAGCTTGATCTGCTATGTCTAATAGATAACTTGCACGACTATCAGGTGAGCTAAGTGTCTGATAAGCTTGATTGATCAGTGCTGAATATTTTTCAGACTTTAACTGTGCTTGGATAATATCTGTCTGATTTTTGGCGACATTATCAGGGTGATAACGTTTTTGTAGCAGGCGTAAGTGTTGATCGAGACTGTCTTGATTAACTTCAAATTGTACTGGCTGCTCAAATAAGGCAAAGAAGTTATCAAACTGTGCTTCTGGTGTGATGTCTGTCATATCATACGCCTTGCTTTTTTTGTTTGGTTTGATATTGCTGTCTGGTTAATATTTTATAACTTGATTTGTAATATGGATTGCGGTGGAAGTTATTGACTGCGATTCCAACTTCAGCTTTAAGTAACGCAGTAGGGTTATTATCTGATAGGATACCCTAAATCATTACACTGTAAATGACTCACCGCAGCCACATTCACCTTTTTGGTTTGGGTTGGTAAACTTAAAGCCTTCGTTTAGACCTTCTTTTTCGTAGTCCATCAGCAAACCATCTAAATACACCAAGCTTTTAGGGTCAATAAAGATGCTAACACCACGGCTTTCATAGCGTGTGTCATTTTCGTCAGGTGTGTCTACAAACTCTAAGACATAAGCTAACCCTGAGCATCCTGCTGTACGAATACCCACTCGAATGCCTTCACCTTTACCGCGATTGTCCAAAAAGTCTCGAACATGCTGAGCGGCGCGTTCTGTCATTTCTATCATGCCAACTCCCATTGACTATTAATCATAAATATCAAAATATGTGTACACTGGCAATCAAAATCACGAGTTTGCCAAAGTAATATGCTAGCGACTATCAAGAAATTCAAGTAGAAAATAAAAGGTGACAATTACATAAGTGTCATTGTCACCTCTTTAGCGTCAGTAGCTGTTTTTAACGTATTACTGCTATTATACGTGGTCAATCTAACACCAGGTACAGGCTAGTAGGTTCAGCTTAAATAGTAGCTTCTTCGGCTACTGCTGCTGCGCCATGCTTACCTTGATAGTCGCTAATAGCGGCTTTAATGGCATCTTCTGCAAGAACAGAGCAATGTACTTTTACTGGTGGTAATGCCAGTTCTTGTGCGATATCGTTGTTTTTGATTTCGCCAGCTTGATCCAAGCTTTTGCCTTTGAGCCACTCGGTAACCAGTGAGCTTGAAGCAATGGCTGAACCGCAGCCGTAAGTTTTGAAACGAGCATCTTCAATGATACCGTTGTCATCGACTTGGATTTGTAAGCGCATTACATCGCCACAAGCTGGGGCACCGACCATACCGGTACCAACATTTTTGGCGTTTTTGTCAAGGTTGCCAACGTTGCGTGGATTTTCGTAATGATCAATAACTTGGTCGCTATAGGCCATGGGGTTTTCTCCTAGTTAGATAATGAGCAGTGCTAATTGCTTTGAGGTGCTTCTGCTCATTGGTAATTGGGGTCAAACACTTAATCTTAATTGTCTGATCAATCGTTTAATGGTTATTACTAGATAACCATATCGTTGTTTGCGGTGGCGTTAGTGCTCAGCCCATTCAACTGAATTTAAATCAACACCTTCTTGGTACATATCCCAAAGTGGAGATAGGGCACGTAATTTATCAACGGCTTCATGCATCTGTTTTATCACAGTATCGATATCTTCATCAGTCGTATAACGGCCGAAGCTAAAGCGAATCGAGCTATGTGCCAATTCATCTGGACGACCAATAGCACGTAGTACATACGATGGCTCAAGCGTCGCTGATGTACAGGCTGATCCTGAAGATACAGCTAAGTCTTTAAGTGACATCATTAGCGACTCACCTTCAACAAAGTTGAAGCTGATATTTACAATATTAGGTACGCTATTTTCAAGATCGCCATTTAAGTAAATTTCTTCGATGTCTTGTAGACCATCCCAAAGTCTTTGACGTAATTCAGCTGCATGTGCATGGTCTTCTTCATAGCGCTCATTGGCTAAAGCAAATGCTGCACCTAAACCAACGATCTGATGCGTTGGCAAAGTACCTGAACGCATACCACGCTCATGACCACCACCATGTTGCTCTGCTTTTAGGCGAATACGTGGCTTGCGACGAACAAATAATGCGCCAATACCTTTAGGGCCGTATGCTTTGTGGCCTGAAAAGCTCATTAAATCCACTTTCATCTCTTCAAGATTGACAGATATTTTGCCTACAGATTGTGCGCCATCGACATGGAATACGACACCAGCTTCACGAGTGATTTCACCAATTGCGGCAACATCAGTAATCGTACCAAGCTCATTGTTTACCATCATCAACGACACTAGAATTGTATCATCGCGTAGCGCTGCTTTTACTTGCTCTGGCAAAATAAGGCCAGTGCTTGGCTGTGGCTCAAGATAAGTAATCTCAAAACCTTCTTGCTCAAGCTCACGGCAAGTATCTAGTACTGCTTTATGCTCAATTTTGCTGGTGATGATGTGCTTACCACGAGACTGATAAAAGTGTGCAGCGCCTTTGATAGCTAGGTTGTCAGATTCAGTTGCACCTGAAGTAAAAACGATTTCGCGTGGATCAGCGTGGATCACTTCAGCCACTTGCTGACGAGCTGTTTCTACTGCTTCTTCTGCTTGCCAGCCATAGCCATGCGAGCGTGAGGCCGGGTTGCCAAAGACACCATCTACAGTCAAATACTCGCTCATTTTAGCAGCAACTGATTTAGCAACTGGTGTAGTGGCGGCATAATCTAAGTATATAAGGTTATTATGTTGGCTCATGCTGGGTTTGCCTCGCTGTTCGATAGAGTAATGGTATTTATATCTTTTATGGAAATCTCTTTAGTAGAGCTATGCTGGCGTTCTGAGACCGACTGCACATTTTCCATATCTAATAATTGTGCTAATGTTATATTATTCAAGTACTGTTCGATATGATTGGACAGTGCACACCACAAATCATGGGTTAAGCACATTGTACCACCTTGACAATCACCGCGTCCTTCACACTGCATCGCATTAACTGACTCGTCAACGGCCGATATGATGCTCATGACATCTATTTCATGTAATGGCTTTGCTAAATAGTAACCACCTGCGGCACCACGAATGCTGGTAACAAGTCCACGTTTGCGAAGTTTGGAGAATAGTTGTTCAAGGTAAGAGATAGAAATCGATTGCCGTTGAGCGATATCAGATAAAGATACTGCGTTTTCTTGTTGGCTAGTTTGTAATGCCAAATCTAGTAACGCAGTAACGGCATATCTGCCTCGAGTAGTCAAACGCATGTGTTATCTCCAAACTCTTATATTATTTTATTTAACAACGATCTTAGCGGAATGATATTTATCATCACTTATATAAATTGCTGATATAAATTCTGAATAGCTAAGTTGTGTCTTATCGCTATTAAACAACAGATGGTTAACCCGATGTGTGCAACGATTAAGGTAATTATACTTAATCCTGAGTAAATTAGTCAAGATTAAAATGTGGTTGAATGGTTAATCAATCTTATTACTATGATTGATAAAAACAATGGTTGGAGGGGAGGGTGGAAATCAGGTTGTGCGTAGTAAAGGTTAACCCATTTGAATGACCATTGGTTGAATCGAGGGTAAATTGAACATTGTTATCGGTGTTAAATAAAGGAGGCACCCATACCAACCATGTGATACTGGCATACATCTTCCTTTCTATGACCGTGGAAACAAACAAAGCCTACGCAAAATGCACCTAGTGTCGCTGTATTTATTTTTATAATGGGTAAACTATATGATGACTGAATATGCATCATGTTCCGCTCATAAAAAAGCCATAGCGCAGGGTTAAGTGAGCTAAATCAGCCAATCAATAATGCAGTGATTGCGATAATCATGATAATAAGTGCAGCGATGGTTACGATAATAAGTGTTTTTTGCTTGCTTTGTAATTCTTTGGTCGTGGTTTCAAGCTCGCGATTTTTCATGGTTAGGGTATTGATTTGGGTTTGCTGTTCTTTAATACGTAATTTGTAGTTTTCTTTTTTTTCTTCGGTTTCAGCTTCGGTAGGTTTAGACTTGTCTTTGCCGCCTTTAAATTTTTTAACCAAGCCTTGAATCAAGCTAGCAACTCCGAGCTGCATAATAAACTGTTTGACCAGCTGTACTTGCACGGATTCGCCGCGCATTTGTAACTTTTCAGTCGTTTCACTGTCGTGTGTCGTGATGGCATTGATAACTTGGATGCTATAAGCATTGATGATGACATCAGGCTCACTGCGTCCCACTGGTAACTGGGCATCCAATAAAACGCCTTTGGTACTGAAAGTAGCAAAAACTTCAACATGAGGTAGATATAAGCGTAGGGCGACGACAGTACCTTGCTTAGCAAGGGGATAAGCGGCTTTACGTAGTTCAGGATCTAAACGTAACAATAATGTCAACGCCGACTCGGTGAACATCAGAACGATATTAGAAAAAGAGTGAGACAACGTAGAACGCTTCATGTAGATAATCCGTTTTTGTATGTATTACATTAAAAATTAGAAATAAACAAGCGTCACAACACATCTGAAATATATCGTTCGACTATCAGTATGCAGTGATATTTTGCCTATAGTAACGTCTTTATAATAAAAAGTAACGCTAGTTTCTGTCAGTGCTTAAGTTATTACTTTACAATTTACAAGTCAACAAAGACACTGGTATTTATGACTGATAATGTATTAGTATTAGCTGCCAAGTCTTTGACACGAAAGGACGACATATAGTCAGTTATTTCAAAAACAATCAAGTCTCTCTAATATTAAGCATTGATATAGCAATTGCAGATACTTTGCGTAACATTGAGTGTCAAATACGTAGTACAGTAGACAAAAATATGTAAAATCGCTTGCGCTCCTTATGCTGCCTTGATATAAAGACGATAACAAAGCGAGACCTGTTAGTACATTAATCAGGCGGTTTTTATTGCTTAAATGCTATGAGAGCGTTAAAATGCTTGGCGTGAGCGTTTATTATCCCCCTTAAACTTGAAGGAAATTTTATGAATAAGTCAGAATTAATCGATAGCATCGCAGACAAAAGTGGTCTAAATAAAACCCAAGCTGGTGATGCATTGAATGCTGTTATGGAAAGTGTTGGTGAAGCGCTAGAAGCTGGCGATAGCATCTCATTAGTTGGTTTTGGTACTTTTAGCGTAAAAGACCGTAAAGCCCGCACTGGCCGTAACCCTAAGACTGGTGAAGAGCTTAGCATTCCAGCAAGCAAAGTACCAAGCTTTAAAGCTGGCAAAAACTTAAAAGAGCGCTTGAACTAAGCCGTTTTATTATAAGCAGACATTGTGTGATGACGTAATATACGACAAAGCAAAGTCTGTAAATAATGAAATAATAGATGATGTATCGTATCGCTTTAAGCTATAATGTACATTATCAAAAAGCACCTAAATATTAGGTGCTTTTTTTATTGCGACAGTTTGTAGCATGCAGCGTGAATATTTTGAGTCTACACCAAAAATCACGTATCATAGGGCGCGCGCGATAGATACGTTGTTTAAATAAGATGGCTTTGATTCGCCTTATTCTTTTATATCAAATGCACGCGTGCTTACTCTTACCATTGCCAGTTTAAATAGCATTGATTTTCATATTAATATTACAATGGTTTTTCATCAATATAGGTTAATAAAGCAGAGATAACTATGGATAAGTTGCGCGATTTTTTAAAAACCTGGCCAGGTCGCATTTTATTGATTTTATGCCTATCGCCGCTCGCTCTATTGGGTATCGAAAGCTATTTGGGAGCAGGAGTCGATCCCAACCAAGTTGCTCAGGTAGGTGATGCCAGCGTGGGACTGACTCAATATCAGTCTGCTGTCAATAGCCGTCGTACTGAGGTATTAGAACAAGTTGATGATGCCAGCTTATTAAATGAAGATGTGCTGCATGAGCAAGTATTAAAAGGTTTGATTGACCGTACGCTACTAGAGCAGCAAGCCGGCAAGTTGGGTATGACCGTCTCTGATGACACAATTAACCGTTTGTTACGTCAAGAAGAGGTTTTTCAGGATGCTGATGGTAACTTTTCTAACGATCAATTTGCCAGTTTTTTGCGTCAGCGCAATATGACGAAAAATCAACTGTTTGCTGAGTTTCGTAATCAGCTCAGTCTGGACCAGCTCAATGCCAGTATCGTTAGTACCGCAGTGTATCCCATGCAAGCGGTCAGTCAGTTGATAGACCTGCAGCTTGAGTCGCGCAATATTTGGTTGTACCGTTTTAATTGGCAAGATTATACGGATCAGGTTAACGTAAGTGCGGGTGATATCCAAACTTATTATGATGCCAATAAAGAGACACTCAAAAGTGCGGCAATGGTAGATTTGGCTTATCTGCAACTCAGCCCTCAAACTATTCAGGTAACTGACATTACGACAGAAGATTTGCAGCAGCAATATGAGGCTTATAAGCAAGAGCAAGCAATCGTTGATGAGCGTCAAATCAGTCAAATTCTATTAACCGGTGATGATGCTAAAGCAAGAGCAGATCAGGTTAAAGCTCGTCTAGATAATGGAGAGTCTTTTGTCGCCTTAGCAAAATCAGAGTCAGATGATCCATCAGGAGAAACAGGTGGTGCTATCGGTCTCTTTAACCCTTCGGTATTTGGTAATGACGCGGTAGCCGTTGAAGATGCCCTAAAAGGACTGAGTGTTGGCGATGTGACAACCCCTGTTAAGACCAGTTTTGGTTATCAGATATTTACGGTTACTGAAGACAATGGCAGCGCTATACCGACACTAGAAAGCATGCGTGATGAGTTAACAGCTCGAGCGACAGAGTATAAGCGTCAAGAGATGTATGCAGACAAAGTGACAGCGATTAATGACATGGCAGCAGATGGCTTTAGTATCGAAGATATCGCTGAGCAAGAGAATGTCACATTGAAAAGCATCAAAGATTATCGTAAAGAGAATAATAGCTCAGCATTGCCTCAACCAGCAGTGATTAAGCAAGCCTTTGATGAATTTACCCTTCAGGATCAGGCTGTGACTGCCGGTATTGAAGTAGGTGCTGGAACAGTATGGGTGCAACCAAGTAACTATCGTCCTACTAAGACGCTGACTTTAGAAGCTGCCACGCCAAGAGTGACTCAGATACTACATCAGCAAAAAGCCACAGCATTGGCACTAAAAGAAGCCAAAGCACTGGCCACTGGTATTAAGATTCCAGCTGATATTAGTCAGCAACCAGTTGCACTTCAGTCATTAGGTACAGTAAATCGTCAAACACCACTATTGACAGAAAAAGAGCGCGGATTGGCGTTTAGTCAGCAAGCTGCTAACAATGGTGTCGTTGCTATCGCTAGTGAGACTGAAATAGGTGCTACTCTGCTAGTCGGTGATCGTATTAAAACAGAACCGCAGTCTCAATTGACTGATGACCAACGTGCGCAAACGGCGACTATTATCCGTGATAATTTGGGTCAAGATCAACTGCAAGATTATCTGGATTATCTACGTTTGGTATATAAAGTTGAGATCAATGATGCCAATGTAGCGAATGCGCAAGGGCGTTAAGTTAAGTATTGATAAGTACAAAAAAAGCCACTGTAGATATATCTACAGTGGCTTTTTTATGCTCGTACTATCCACGTCAGTCTTATTGCGTATGACGTGGACTCTGGTTTCTTAATGGCGGAAATGGCGCATACCAGTGAAGACCATCGCGATGCCATGCTCATTTGCTGCAGCAATGGTTTCGTCATCACGCATAGAGCCACCTGGCTGGATGATAGCAGAGATGCCTACTGCAGCAGCGTTATCGATACCATCACGGAATGGGAAGAAAGCGTCTGATGCCATAACAGCGCCTTCAGTCGCTAATCCAGCATGCTCTGCTTTGATAGCAGCGATACGAGCTGAGTTAACGCGGCTCATCTGACCTGCGCCCACACCGATAGTGCGCTGTCCTTTAGCATAGACAATGGCGTTAGATTTAACGTATTTGGCCACATTCCAGCTGAACAATAGATCTGCAATTTGTGCTTCGGTTGGTTGTACGTCTGTGACGATTTTTAAATCGTTAGCCGTAATTAAACCAAGATCTTGTTCTTGGACTAGTAAGCCGCCGTTGACGCGCTTATAGTCAAGTTGAGGGTCACGTTGATTTGGTGCTGGTAGCTCACCGCATACCAATACACGTACGTTTTTCTTAGCAGCCGTTGCTTCGAGCACACCATCTTCGATACTAGGCGCAATAATCACTTCTACAAATTGATTGTCGATAATGGCTTTTGCTGCTGCAAGTGTTAATGGGCGGTTGAAGGCGATAATACCACCAAATGAAGACTCAGGATCGGTGCTAAATGCAGTGTTATAGGCAACTACTTGGTCATTGTCAACCGCGACACCACAAGGGTTGGCGTGTTTTACGATGACACAAGCTGGAGTGCTGAAAGCTTTAACGCATTCAAGAGCTGCATCAGTGTCAGCGATATTGTTATAAGAGAGTGCTTTACCTTGTAGCTGCTTAGCAGTCGCTATAGAGGCCTGTTGGCTCTTTAGAGGTTGATTTTCGATGTAGAAAGCAGCGTTTTGATGTGGGTTTTCGCCGTAGCGTAAGTCTTGTGCTTTCTCAAGCTGCACATTGAATGTACGCGAGAAATTTTCTGGTTCTTGGTTTTCGTTCACACGGCTACCTAAGAAGTTGGCAATCATACCATCGTATTGGGCTGTATGTTCGAAAGCTTTAACTGCTAAGTCATAGCGTAGAGCAGAGGACAGTTTGGTGCTATCGCCTAAAGCAGTCAGGATACGATCGTAATCTGTTGGATCAGTGACGATACCCACGTGGGCGTGGTTTTTTGCAGCCGAACGTACCATAGTAGGGCCGCCAATATCGATATTTTCGATAGCGTCATTCATAGTCACATCAGCACGAGCAATGGTTTCAGCAAATGGGTATAAATTTACTACCACCAAATTAATGCGCTCAATGGCGTATTCGCTCATGACAGCATCGTCTGTACCGCGGCGCCCTAAGATACCACCATGGATTTTAGGGTGTAGCGTTTTTACACGACCATCCATCATTTCAGGGAAACCAGTATAGTCTGAGACTTCGGTGACAGCGACGTTGTTTTCTGTGAGCAGTCGATAAGTCCCGCCAGTAGACAGTAAGCCAAAACCTGCTTTGATAAGGCCTTGAGCAAATTCAACAATATTAGTTTTATCGGAGACCGATAATAGAGCAAGTGGGGTAGTACTCATAAAAAAACTTCCATAAAAAAAGCCTGACACAAACGTCTGGCAAGGTGATCAAGACAATTACTGTAGACAGTATCAGGATAGATAATGTCACGAATATTAAATTGCCGTGCATAATGATAGTTATTAAAGGTAAGTGCGCTCATAGAGCAGGGGCTACATTAAGTCATAAGTTTTGAGTTTTTTGCGTAAAGTACCGCGGTTGAGACCTAGGATTTGCGCACATTTGGTTTGATTTCCACGAGTTTTTTCAAGGACAACGGATAACAGTGGCTCTTCTACTTGTTTTAAGATTAGATCGTATAAGTCGGTGGGTATCTCATCGCCTAGCATCGTAAAATACTGCCGTACCACGCGTTCAACATGCACCCGTAGTGGCTCGTGCGCATGGTTCGCATAGCCATCTTCTGAGCTGCTAAAACGGTGCTGAGAATAATGAGGGTGGTTTTCTTTATTATAGTCGGCAGGATGCTCAGAGCTTGTAGCAAAATGAGGCGCATAATGCTGTGCATGAGGTGCCATAAGATAATGTCCTTGGGATTGGTGAGAATCAAACCATAAGATATTGAGGTATTATATCAAATTAATATCATTTGGCACTGATAGATTGACAGTTAGTTTTGCAGTATAGTCATGCCACTATAAAAATATTATGGCGTTACCCAATAGTCAGTCCTAAATAAAAAAGATACAAATGTAACCATGCGATACAGGCATATATTTTCCTTGCTTGCTGTGCCTGCGCAGACAGAGGCTACGCAAAATGCACCCAGTATCGCTGTGTTTATTTTATAGTGGATCGACTGTACTTAGACATACAATCTACAGTTGGCTGTCTGTATTACTTTTGAATTGCCTTGACTATAGAGTTTGTCCTTATTGCAAAAATGGAAAAAACTGTCATCAAACGAGAAAGATAGCGTAGGTAATGTAATATCGAGATATCGATCAACTATTTGACGATGTTTGGCAGCATTCAGTTCAGTTAGATGATGACTATCGTTTGAACCAAAAAGACGCCCTAATATACATGGCTTACGCTAATGTCACGAATTTTTGCATTAGAAACAGGCACAGTGAAAAGTATATTGCGGCTACTCTCTGCAGCCAATTGGCTTTGTTTGCTTAATAAATAGTCACCTGGATCAGCGATAAACTCACCAATCAGGTCATTTTCACCATATACACTGACTTTAACACTCGGATATAGCTGTGTATTTGCGCTTTGATTATTTAATGTAGCGCTAATATCGCTGAATTTTCTAGACCTTTTTATTTGACTCGATTTATGAGTGGCATTAGTAATTTTCCAAGCATTTATGTCAGCATTCGGCAAACTGCAAGCAGCTGCTGAACATATTGCTTGTAGCCTTTCAGCATAAGTGGGGTTTTTTACTAAGGTTTCTAAGTTGAAAATGACATACTGTGCAAAAAGTAGCAGTGCCAATACCAAGCATCCAAGTATCCATAATAACGATGCTGCCGAACGTTTTTTCGGCGTTGGTATGAAGCTTTCCTGTGTTTTTCTTCTACGCTCGTTAAGAGCTTTATCTTCGTCTTTGAGAGGCACACCCATATCTAGCAATAATCGAGACAGGTCTGTATCATCCTGTGGCATGTCTTCATGTTTGTTTTGGTCTTTGAGCAGTTTTTCGAGCCATAAGTCGTCGTTCTTTTCATCAACATTGGCATGAATATCATTTGATGCTGCTGAACTGGTACTTTGATTGATAGTTTCAGATGCGCTCTTTGAGGATTCATTAGCCGAAGGGGTGGATGCATTATTTATTTGATCTAGCCATGCGTCCATACTCTCTAAAGAATCGTACTCTAAAGGGGTTTCTTCTGGCTCATAAGCATCCATGTCGTCATAGATTAATATATCAGAAGACGGTTTCTTTGGACGTTGTTTATTGAGTGAAGATTTAGAATCGTTTGAGCCATTTTTATTATTAATATCAGTTTTCACAGTGTCTGCTTGATTAGGTGCTGTGGTGGTATCAGATGTCACAACAAGATTTTTGTTTACCAAAAAACTCTGTTGGCATTGATTGCAGCTTACAATGGCGTTTTCTTTATTTAACTGGGTTGATTGTATTTTAAAGCAAGCTTTGCAATGAGGGCACTGAGTTTTTATGGGCGTGGTCATAGGGTCGAATCCAAAAAAGTATGGTTATCAATACCGATTCGCCACTCAATAAAGGTCGCCTATGACGCCAAGAGAGTTGTTGAAAAGCTCTTAAAGGCTGCGAGTCATAGGCAAAAATAGAGTGGCGTCAAACACATAATATCTGACTACCCTCTATCGTAACAGATGTAATTAAATGTTGCTAGCCTGTAAATGTACCAGATAAACGTTGCCAATGTTGGTCTTCTTGTGATGTAAAAGCATGCTTTGCATCAAGCGCAAAGTAAGCTTGGTAAGCAGCAGTCACTTCATCTGTTTGTGACTCGATCAGTCCTGCCAAAACAATACGGCCTTTCTGTGCAATTAAAGTAGCAAAGTAAGGTGCTAAGCCAATGAGGGGTTTTGCTAAGATATTGGCTACAATGATGTCGACTGGAATAATGTCGTTTTGTGAGCAATAATCGGTAAACTCTTCTGGCAAAAAAGCTTGCAAACGATCGTCGACATGATTGCGTGCTGCATTTTGGTTGGTCGCCAAGACCGCTTGTGGGTCGATATCAACCGCATAAACTTTACGTGCACCTAACAGTAAAGCAGCGATACCCAAAATACCTGAACCACAACCATAATCAATAACCACTTTATCTTTAATCTCTTGCTCTGTTAACCAGTCTAAACATAATCGGGTAGTAGCATGATAGCCAGTACCAAAGGCCAGCCCTGGATCCATAATAATATTGGTCGCGTCAGGATGGGGCGGTGTTATCCAGTTGGGCACAATCCATAGATCATTGGCACATTCTATTGGATGATAGTTGTTCATCCATTCACGTTCCCAGTCTTTGTCATCGACAGCACTTAACCAAATACGAGTGGCTTGTACTTGTGCTGCGATTTCATGGCTTAATTTCTCGACAGCTTGGCGACTGCCAGCATCGGTCGTGGCATCAAACAGTCCTGTAAGTATGACCTCATCCCATAATGGAGACTCACCTGGTAATGGCTCAAATAAAGGTTGGTCACCTGCGTCATCTAAGGCGATGGATAGTGCACCTGCTTCTAGTAGCAATGCCTCAGCCAAATCGACGTTTGCTTTTTCACATTGTAAATGTAGTTGTTGCCATGCCATAACGATAACCTTAAGCTAAATTGAAAATAAATATATATTTTGGATGAATTCTGAATATAGAAAATACAGAAAGCGAATAGGTTGTAAACTTGAAACCTATTCACTCAGATATGCTGCTAGATCTACTATGTTATTAGCGCAAGGCTTGTTTCGCCTCACTGATCACACGTGAATTGCCTTGTGTTTGTCCTGATTGCAAGATGATTTGCCATAGTGCGCGTCTGCGGTTGGCATCTTGAGAGACACTAAGGCCACGGCGTGCCATAGCCTCTGCCTTACGGGGTTGGTTTTTTTTCAATGCGACTTGTGCCAAATAGAAATACACAGCCGATGATTTGGGTGCTAGGCGCTGTGCACGGGTAAAGCTGTTTTCAGCATTGGTTAGCTGATTTGCTTTAAGCTGACTGATCCCTGTCTGCATTAAACTCCGAAACGCTGGTAGGTTACTATTATTAGAGGTAGTTTGTTGCGCTCGTTGCTGCGAGTTATTTCTAGCACGTTCCAACATTTCGCTGTGTGACGGTAGAGACGGCTCAGGGACGACGTACTCCTCACCAGAAGGAATAATAATAACGGTGTCAGGTTGTTGAGTTGGTATAGGCTCGGATGGGACAAAGACTGGAGGCTCTTGCGTCAACGGGTTTGTCTGAGTCGTTTGTTCAGATGAGATGCTCGGTTCAATGACATATTGGTCATCGTCATCCGCTTCAGTGACAGTTGTTGGTGTCACAGTTGCCGCAGGTGTCTCGGGTATCTGTGATGATGGCGCTGTCTGAATCGGTGTGGTATTCATCGTCGTGGGTGCGGTCTGACAAGCGCTGAGGCTCAACATGCTGATAAGCGTACCAGTTATCAATACTGTATTGGTTGGGATGGTGTTTTTGGGAAAACCAATAACAGCTTGCTTAACTGACATAGTTTGTTTGGAAATTGACAACATGTTGAGACCTTTTGTAATGTTTAAAAGCAACTTTAGAACCATTCAACCGCACGGTCAAACCAAGTATCCGCATCGTTTTCATCTTGCTCGTTGCCTTCTTGATTTTCCGAATCAATAGCTTCACCATCGGTGCTGCCAAAACCGCCATTATCACCTTGTTGGTTTTGAAATTGTGACAGTTCACGAGCACGATCTTGTTGATACAAGCCTATCGCACAACTACTGGCTTCTTGTGGCAAGTGAGATGATAGTACTGGTAAATAGCGTGCATCAGCACAGCGCTCATTAGACAGCTTTCCTGAGTTGTTCTCTAGCCATAACCATTCAATTCCTTTCGGCTCTGGTAGCGATACAGGCGTCAGTTTGAGACGGTCCATATAGTCGATCCAAACTGGTAATGCGCCACTACCACCGCTCAAACCAATGGGTTGGTTATCATCACGGCCTACCCAAACCACGCTGACATAGTTGCCACTGTAGCCTGCAAACCATGCATCACGATAATCATTTGTAGTACCTGTTTTGCCTGCTAAGTGTAAATTGCTACCCAGTGATTTTGCCCGTTTAGCCGTACCAGTTTCCACCACTTGCTGTAACGCATAGTTAGTCAAGAAGTTGGCCTCAGGTGGAATGCTACGCTGAGTATTAAGACCAGTACGTTGTAAGATACTGCCGCGATCATCAATAACAGTACGAATACTATGAATAGGTGTACGAAAGCCGCCTGTGGCAAAGACTTGGTATACACCCAACATATCCATTGGGCTAAGGTTGACAGAACCTAGCAATGCCGAAGGATAAGGTGGTACTTCTTCTTTGACGCCCATGCGCTGTAGTTGTTTGACAAAGGTATCGACACCGAACTCCATACCTAGATGTACCGCCGCTTGGTTATATGATTGTGAAAGTGCTGTCGTCAGAGGTACATAACCGTGGTCACGGTTGTCGTAGTTTTTAGGGTTCCACTTAGAGCCATCACCGAGGTTGACTGTGATAGGGGAGTCATCGACTGGGCTTGCTAGATTATAGCGACCACTTTCGAGTGCTGTCATATAGATAACAGGTTTTAGTATCGAGCCTACTTGGCGTTTGGCATCGACAGCACGGTTAAAACCAGTAAACTCACTACCACTACCTACCACAGATACCAGTTCACCAGTTTCAGGATTGGCACTGACGAGCGCACCTTGTAAGTCTTTAGTTTTGCTGTTTTTACGACGTAGCTCACCCAGTTTTTTATCTACCGCTTTGTCTGCTGCTAATTGGGCGATAGGATCTAAAGTACTGATGATTGTCAGACCTTCGTTTTTGAGGTCGTCAGAATAGTATACTTCATTCAACTCACGTTTAACGATGTCCAAAAAGTCAGGGAATTGACTCTTGCCTTCGACTGCCTTTTCAGCAATACCCAGTGGTTGCTCTATTGCTTCATCGTAATCTTCTTGAGCCAGCGATCCCACCGTCAACATGTTTTTAAGCACAATATTACGACGTTCTTTTGAGTCGTTTGGATTGCGGCGTGGATTGTAAAGACTCGGGCCTTTTGCCATACCTACCAACAGCGCTTGTTGGTCTAGGCTGAGCTCTTTGAGGGGTTTGTTAAAGTAAAACTGTGACGCCAAGCCAAAACCATTAATAGAGCGTTTACCGTTTTGACCTAAGTAAATCTCGTTGAGATAGGTTTGTAGAATTTCGTCTTTGCTATAATGTAATTCAAGCAATACAGCCATTAATGCTTCGTTGGCTTTGCGTTTGAGCGTACGGTCTGAATTGAGATAGAAGTTTTTAATAAGCTGCTGAGTAATCGTTGAGCCACCCTGACGAGAGCCGCCAGAGAAGTTGTTTATGACAGCACGTGCGATCCCACGTATAGAAACACCTTTGTGCTCATAAAATGCACGGTCTTCAGTGGCTATCAGTGCATCGATAAGCGGTTGTGGCACATCCTCTAACGAGACGACCATACGATCTTCATTGCTGTCTGGGTAAATACCACCGATATTAACGGGCTCTAAGCGGATAATGCCACTTTTGGCAGGTAACGTGCTTTGGATAGATGCAATTTTATTACCATTAATAGTCATTTTGATGACTTGCTCTTTATCCACATCATTAGCGCTATAAGTAAAGCCACGCGTATGGATAAAGTAGGTATTACCAGTCTTATGATAAGTACCAGTACGATCATAGGCTTTGTTGCTCTGGTAGTTGAGCAGCTCTAGCCACGTCTTCATCGTATCTGTATCGACATTTGCACCTTGATATAATTCAAGTGGCTGCGAGTATACTTTTGCAGGGATATCCCAGCGCTTACCCTCAAATTTTTGGGTAATGGTGCGATCAAGTTTAATCAAGTATAGTGCCAACAGCACCATACCAACGATAATAATAATTAATATGAGACTACTAAGTACTAAACCACGCTGTTTTGAAGGTAGCGTATTTGTCATAGCCTTAGAAGACTGTGATAATTTAGTATTTGGTAGCTTTGGATTTGATTTTTGCACTGATGTCGCACCATTTTGGTATAAAAAACTGCTTCATAATGACGTAAATTGACAAATTTTTCAATCTATCATCGCTGAAGCAGGCATTCATGAGTATTAGACTGTGAGTAGTGACGCCACTCACAGCACTTGCTTGTAGTATAATCTCTATAAAAACACTTGTATCAATATCTTCGTATCGATACCTTTATATTAGTATTAAAGCTTTTAGTGCTTTTAATTTAGATGACGAGCGCCATATAAGATCGTTATCTACGATAGCAGTTTAATATTGCTGCAACGATGTGTTTTTTATGAATTATCAGTTGTTATTGTTGTTATATACTTTCATAGGATTTGAGCATCTTTAATGATGAGTATGTATATAAAAGCGAATTTACTGCAAGTGAATATGGTTCGAGCAAACCTGTCTAAAGGAAGTAAGCGCGATTATGTCTAGTGTCCCTCCATCAACAGCCTCTACCCAAAATCATCATCATGAAAATAGCTCGATTACCGAAGGTTTGGTGCTACCACTCGAGGACCATTGTTTTCATTGCGGTGATCCTGTACCGCAGCCGCCGTTTTATGCCGATATATTGGGTCAATCACGTGAGATGTGTTGTATGGGCTGTCAGTTGGCAGCGCAGAGCATCGTAGAGGCTGGGCTTGAGCAATATTATCTGGATCGCTCAGAGATCAGCCGTACGGCCAGCTTACCGGTAGAGATGACACGCCTTGAGGTTTATGATCATGATGAAATAAAGCAGCAGTTTGTGTATGCGCAGGATGGCATGTCGGTGGCAGAGCTGTCTGTGAACAACCTGCGCTGTGCAGCGTGTACGTGGTTGATTGAGTCACGTCTCGATGAGTTGGACGGTATCAGTAAATGTCAGGTCAATTTGACCAATCAGCGTATGCGGGTGATTTGGAACGAAGATAAGTTACCGATTAGTCGTATTTTAGCGGTTATCAATGAAATCGGCTATGAAGCCAAGCCTTATCGTCAAGACACGCATGAGGCTATGCTGGCACGTCATACCAATCAAATGCTGCTGCGGCTTGGTATCGCAGCACTAGGCTCGATGCAAGCGATGATGTATGCGGTGGCGCTTTATTTTGGTGAATATAGCGACATGCTGATATTGCAGCGTGACTTTTTGCGCTGGGTCTCATTGTTTGTCAGTACGCCAGTGTTTTTTTATGCTGGATTACCGTTTTTTACGTCAGCTTGGTCAGCGATTCGCGCCCGTCAAGTTAATATGGATGTGCCTGTCAGTATTGCACTGGTTGTGACTTTTTTTGCTAGCCTCTATGCCACCATTACTGGGCAAGGGGAGACGTATTATGATTCGGTCAGTATGTTTATTTTCTTCTTGTTGGCAGGGCGTTACATCGAACATAATGCCCGCCTCAAAGCTGCGACCATGGCCAATGATTTGGTGGTAGTAGAGCCTGTACTGGTGCAAAAAATTGCTGAAGATAAGCAAGCGGCTGAGCGTATCTTGCAACAAATCTCGCAGAACCTGCTGCATGAAACGGCTGTGAGTACAGAAAATAATACCGCTGATATTCAAAGCGATACGCTTACTATTAAAAATGACACTATTGCTATTCAAAACGATGCTACTGCTATTCAAAAAGATAATCTTGCCACTCAAAACAATGCTCTAGATAGCATGAGTAGCCAAGATTTATCTAGCGCTATGCCCAATTTTATGAAGAGCATAGATGCTAATGTTCATGAGCTAACCACACGTATTGCCCAAGATTGGCAACAGTCGCGTAATCAACGATTGCCACTGTCAAATATCAAAGGCAGTAAAGACACACAAGAGAGTACAGAAGACAAAAAGATGGTGACTGCTCACAGCTTGCAAGTGGGTGACATCATCATGGTAGAAGCTGGATCTGAGATTATCAGTGATGGTATTTTGCTTAGCCCAACCGCCACCGTCTCGCAAAGTCTGCTGACGGGTGAGGGTGACTTGATTACCAAATCTCAAGGCGACTATATCGTTGGCGGTGCGCAAAATGACAGTCAGCCATTTGAGATGCTGGTCACCGCATTACCAGAAGACAGTCAGATCGGCTTGATTGACAGACTTATGAACCGTGCCATGAGTGAAAAACCAAAACTGGCGCAGCAAGCGGATAAGCTGGCACGCTGGTTCGTGGCGCGGATTTTAGTATTGTCTGTCTTGGTGTTTGTCGGTTGGTATATCGTTGACCCAAGCCAAGCAATATGGGCGACCGTTGCGGTATTGGTCGCGACCTGTCCTTGTGCGCTATCCTTAGCGACGCCTATCGCGCTAACGGTAGCGACCAACCGACTCGCTAGCTATGGGTTTCTGACCACGCGTGGACATACGCTGCAAACGCTTGCTGAAATCACGCATGTAGCATTTGATAAAACGGGAACGCTGACTTATGGTCAGCCAAACTTGCTCAATATCGAGTTAACGGATTCTTTAAATCAAACAGAGACAGAAGGTTTAGCATTATCTGATCAAAAAGATAAGATATTAGCCATCGCTGCTGCTCTAGAAGTGGGTAGTCGCCATCCCATTGCCCACGCATTGCTCACGGCGGCTTATCAACTGCATTTGCCAACCACGCAAGCATTACAGCATTATCCAGCGGGTGGGGTAGAAGCGACAATTGATGGTATGTCATATCGAATTGGTCATGTGGGTTTTGCCTTAGACAATACCAATGATGCTAGTGTAAATAATAGTATAACTATTGATTTAGTAGCACAGCGTGCTAGTTCAGCGGTAGTTTTGTCTTGTCAAAATTATGATTCAGAAAACTGGCAGGCGCTGGCATGCTTTTATTTCAATGATAAGGTGCGTGACAGTGCGAAGTCGATGATTAATGCCCTTAAAGAAGTGGGCATTGAGTCTGTGATGCTGACCGGTGACCCAAGTCCACAAGCATTAGTCATGGCTGAAGGTTTGGGCATGGAGTCTGCTTATAATGGTCTATCACCAACGGATAAGGTCAATCATATTCAAAAATTGCAGTCTGAAGGTGCAGTAGTTCTGATGGTTGGCGATGGTATCAATGATGCACCTGTACTGGCAGCGGCAGATGTCTCGACCTCGATTGCTGGCGCAGCAGATTTGGCGCAAGTATCGAGTGATAGTATTATCTTAAATGGTCAAATAGAAGCTATTACTGCGGCCAAACGTATCGCTGATAAAACAGAACGTATCATCAAGCAAAACTTCCGCTGGGCAATTGCATATAATAGTATTGTTCTCATACCAGCCGCTTTGGGCTACGTGCCACCATGGCTCGCTGCTATTGGTATGTCGCTCAGCTCATTATTTGTGGTATTGAATGCATTGCGTTTGAAGCGAGCTTAGGGATGACTTCAAGACGTGAGGCAAGGCGCTCTGTGATTGATAAGCACTAATAATTGAGTGCTAGGAGATTAGGGATCAGGCGATTAGGTACTAGGAAATTGGTAATATTCGAATCAATGATAGGAATTCAGTGAATGACTCTATGAGCGTTCAAGGTTTAATATGATAAGAAAGTACAATATCGGTCTAACTAATCGTTAATTTATCTATCATGTCAAAATTACATTCGGCTATAGGATGACCTGTTTGTCTTACGCCCCAAAGCTCAAAATATAAGTCGTCATATGAAACATAGGTATGAAAAATTTTATCTTTAATTGATTGGTCATTATACAAGGTAATATTGTTATCAATCTTATACGTATAGCTACTGTAAAGCTCATCAAATATTTCAACAGCCTTATCATGATTGTTAACTATCAAGTTAATAGTTTCAATCATTTCTAATTGGTCTTGCTCTGATAATGTATGGCCAGACTCATTTCGAATAAATGGGTTTTTAAAGC
>NZ_JBQSVP010000015.1:0-43785 GCF_052376345.1 Psychrobacter sp. AOP5-GZ1-6
GTATTCTCTCTATGACTTTCCTAGTTTTTCTAACATTTATCTCATTGCTATCTCCGTTCTCACAGTGACCACACTTCAGTATTTTGTATGTCTCTGTCATAAATCAGTGGCGTAAGGGTAAATAGACACTGCCTGAATAAGTGAGTGTTTTTATCGATAATAGCCAGCTTTATGTTCTGATAAGTGAATGTATGTGGCACATGCTTTGCTTGCTCGTTATTAGGGCTGACGTATTTAGATAAGCTCATAACAGAATATAGTAATACAGATTATATAAATAAAACTATTGTTTGGAGATAAGTGAGTGAGGACATTACATTTTAGCTGGAATGAGATATTTGTTTTATGTAAGTCATTGTGCTCTAAAGCATTCCTAATCAGTGCTGTGATATATGGAACAATGGCTAGCGCAATGGCTGCAGAAGAGGCAACACTGACAGTGGCACAGCTACTTGAATATCAAAATGTTGCTTGGATTATATGGGGCGGTGTGCTGGTGTTTTTTATGCAGGCAGGTTTTGCTTTGTTAGAAAGCGGTTCGGTGCGTGCAAAAAACGCGGTTAATGTGATGATGAAAAACTATACCGATATGTGTATCGGTGGTTTGGCCTTTTATCTGGTGGGTTTTGGTTTGATGATGGGTAGCAATAACTCAGGTTTTTTTGGCACCGATCACTTTATGCCAGTCGCGTTGTCCAACATGGATTGGGCGTTGATGTTTTTCCAAATGATGTTTGCTGCAACTGCCGTCACGATTGCTAGTGGTGCTATGGCTGAACGTGTATCGTTTATAGGTTATGCGGTTGCTGCCTGCTTAATTTGTCTATTTATTTATCCTGTATTTGCCAGTTGGGTATGGGGTGGCTACTTTGGAGGCGCTGGTTGGCTAGCTGAGCTTGGCTTTATTGATTTTGCGGGCTCTACGGTTGTTCATTCGATAGGTGGCTGGCTGGCACTAGCAGGTATTTTGGTTATTGGACCAAGAATGGGGCGTTTTGCACCTGATGGTACGCCACGTTTGATAGCGGGTCATAATATGACATTGCTAGCGCTTGGCGGCTTTATCTTATGGTTTGGTTGGTTTGGGTTTAATGCAGGATCCACCTTATCGATCACGGGCAATATCGGTTTAATTGCGGTCAATACTTTTGTAGCAGCAATCAGTGCTGTGATTAGTTATATGCTGATATCCAAAGCATTTAAGAAGGCTATTTTGCTTAGTGATAGTGTTAATGCCAGTCTAATTGGTTTGGTGTCTATTACTGCAGGGTGTGCGACGACGACGCCTATTTTTGCCGTCATTATTGGTTTGGTCGCTGCCGTGGTTTATGTGCTATCAACACAAGCTTTATTAAAGCGACAGATTGATGATGTGGTATCAGCGGTGGCTGTTCATGGCTTTGGTGGCGTATGGGGTACGCTAGCAGCAGGGTTATTTTATACCGATGACCTATTCAATCTATCACGTGTCGGTGTACAAGTATTGGGTGTGGGCATGGCACTTGTTTGGGGTCTTGGCTTGGGGCTTGTCATGTATAAACTGATTGACTTAGGCTTTGGCTTAAAAGCCAGTCGTTTACATGAGCAGCGTGGTCTTGACTATACCGAGCATGCAGAAATAGGTTATCCAGAGTTTCAAAAGCAAATGTTTGATGCCAAAAATTTAACAGAACGCCATTTATAGGAGAACACGGATGAATATCGATACTCAATCAGTAGATCAGACTGTATCCGCGATGGCAGTGGTACTTGCAAAATATCTAGATCCTGAAGAGGTAAGGCTGCTCACAACCCAGTGGCAACAGTACTCAAGGGTTTCTGTAAAGATGATGCAGCAGTGTATTTTAGACGCAACGAGGCGCTATCCTGAGTTAAAAGAACATAAGTCTGATATTCGTAAAGGCTTTTGGGATACGATGACAGCAGATAATCTACAAGGAGTGACTGCTACTGATAACGGTAACGATATTAACAAACAAAAATCTATTAATGAATCCACTTTGGCTTTTTATACTGTGATGGAAGCAATAGGTAGTCAGTTAACAAAATCTCATCATCATAACTTTTTTCACAATTTGCACCAAATGGTTGCAAGAGAACGCACTTTTAAAGGGCATATTATCAATATTAATCAGTTTTTGGAAAGTGAACGCCCTATAGTGCCTGATGCTACAGAACTTCTGAATCATATCGTTCAACTGGCCTATGTGTGTCTGTGTGACTTGCTAGGTCCTGTTGATGCTGATGAGATACTGTTTCGGGTGGCAGATATTGCCAAACAAAGCCATCCGAAAGAGGTTGTTGAGAGGTTGTTTTAATAAGTAATAGCCAATCAGTATTTAAGGTAAGTGCTAATCTAGCAATATCTTTGTGCCACTCTTGGTAAAGTTCATCACAAACTGGCTTTTAAAATTTCGTACGTTGTTCTCGTACGTCAGCATATTTCGGGTAAATTGGTGATAATCGCTCATGTTTTTGGCATTGACCATCAGCATAAATGCAAAGTCACCAGATATCTCATAACAGCTCATTACCCTTGGCTGCGCCTCCATCAGACGCTCGAATCGATGTTGCATTGAGGTATTAGAACGTTCTATATCGATCAGTACCACAACGGTTAGACCGTAACCTACTTTTTCAGGGTTGACGATGGCCACCTGTTTGGTAATCACGCCTGTATTGGTCAGTGTTTGAATACGGCGCTGTGCGGTAGCGATAGAGACATGAACCTGCTCTGCCACCGTTTTGAGTGGTAGAGTGGCATCGCTTTGTAATAAGTTCAAAATAGCTTTATCAATATCATCTAATACATGATTCATAGAGTGTCTCTTATTTTGGAATATTTTTAATATTAATGTTAGGACGTCGGCTATTTATAATGTATCTGACACTGAGTTGAATACCGATATGCTAAATATATCACTAATCCTCTTTGATATTTGATAAAAAAATCATTTTAAGACAACAATACGATAAAATTATTCATATTATATTGTATATAGAGATAATATATCACACACCTTGCGTAAAATAGATTATATCAATCCAAAGCTAGCGAGTCATAACCATTGAGCTAGTATTGGGTTGATTTCACGTTTACTATTTTACGGTGTTGCTAATGTCTATTTCTATGCTATCTAATACGTTTGCTAATACGCTAAACACTATGGTTTCGCGCCTGCCTTTACCTACCATTTGGACAGCAGGTAGCACACAGCAGCGCACCTTAATATTGGGTGTGATATTGGCTGTATTGTCTAATGTATTATTCGGTATTCTTTATGCTTATAGTAGCTTTTTAGCACCGTTATCAGGTACGCAAGTATTTATTTGGCGTATGCTTGCCATGTGGGCGGCATTGATTGGCTACTTGGTTATTAGTGGACGCCTAGGGTCACACCTGCACAAATTAGCTGCATTGCGTACCGTCAAACAGTGGGCTTGGTTGCTATTGCCAACGCCAATATTTCTCAGTCAGTTTTGGTTGTTTATGTGGGCACCTGTCAACGGACAAGGCGTACAGACTGCCATGGGATACTTTTTATTTCCACTCATGATGGTGGTATTTGGTTGTGTGTTATTCGGTGAAAAACTAAGCCGATTACAGTGGCTAGCCGTTGTTTTTGCAGCGGTGGGGGTGGGGAGTGAGATTGTACGTACTCAAAGCATATCATGGGCCACGCTTTGGGTATGCGGAACGTATCCTATGTATTATATTTTGCGCCGTCTGCAAGGCATCAGTGCGGTGACTGGATTGTTGGTCGACTTAACTATTTTTGTACCGTTTGCGGTCGCTTACTTGTTCTTTTTTGCACCCAGTAGCGTGGATTTGGTGAGCGGTTCTGGATTTTTTATCATGATGCTGATAGGGCTAGGTATATTGAGTGTGTTAGCCATGAAGACCAATATTGATGCCAGTCAAATGCTACCCGTAAATATGTATGGCATGATGAGCTATTTAGAGCCTGCATTGTTATTTATTTTAGCAGTGACAGTACTGGGCAACCCGTTTGAGTCTGCGATGATTTATAGCTATGGTTTGATTTGGCTTGGCATTGCTTGTTTGATTGCTCATGGGGTGCGTCAACTAAGCCGCGCGCGTCATGATATAAAATCGGTTATAAAAGAACAGACCGCTTAAGGAGTCAGTCAACGTCGACTGCACTGCATAAAAGATAAATGAGAGCTAAATAAAAAAAGGACGATTCAGTATTATATTGAATCGTCCTTTTTGGTATTAGATTAGGGCCTGTTTTGTATAGTCAGTTCTAAATAAAAACGATACAAATATGACTATGCGATACTGGCATAAATTTCCCTTGCTGTGCCTACGCAGACAGAGGCTACGTAAAATATAACCAGCATCGCTATATTTTTTTATAGTGGATCGACTATAGAGAACTGACTTTATTAATCTAAATGCTGTTTAAAGCCGCGCTGCTTATCACGTTCCCAGTCACGGTCTTTTAGCGTTTTACGTTTGTCGTGCTGCTTTTTACCTACCGCTAGGCCAATTTGGCATTTCACCAGCGAGTTTTTCCAGTAGCAGGATAGTGGTACACAGGCATAGCCTTTTTGATTGATTGCCCCAGAGAGTTTCTCGATTTCGCGTCGGTTGAGCAGCAGCTTACGAGTACGAATGCTATCTGGGCTAACGTGCGTTGAGCTAGATATCAGCGGCTGAATGTGCGCCCCAAACAAGAATGCTTCGTTATTGCGAAATATCACATAAGCTTCGGTAATCGTCATTTTGCCAGCACGAATGGCTTTTACTTCCCAGCCTTGTAGGGCAAGACCTGCCTCAAATGATTCTTCAATAAAGTATTCATGGCGCGCCTTTTTATTGGCACATATCTGATTGTCAGGCTTTTTTGATTTCTTTGACATGGTTTCCTCGTAAGGATTTTTAAGGACAATATCGTGTCCTTACTTATAATTCCTCATCCTGATCCGCTTGTTCGGCGTGTTTTTTATTTAAAAATAAGCAGGATGAGTCGAACCAACCATTGTAGCAAAGCCTTTGTTAAAAATGTAAGTCAGCTGTTAGGACAAATGTAGCAGATAAGTGTTAAATACAGACAAAGTTTGTTAGCATATGCCATAACCTCAACGACTAGATTAGCCTTGCTATGAGCCATCCTAAAACTCCATCTCGACTGCACACCAAAATTTTATATCCCGGTACTTTTGACCCTATTACTAATGGTCATGTCGATTTAGTCACACGTGCCACCAAATTATTTGACGAGGTAGTGATTGCCGTTGCTTCAGGGCATCATAAAAAGCCATTGTTCGACTTTGAAGAACGTGTTGGCTTAGTTGAAACGGTATTCGCTGATTTACCACAAGTATCCGTGGTCGGTTTTGAAGGTTTGCTCGTCGAATTTATGCAAGCGCAAGGTGCTAATGCTGTTTTGCGTGGTTTACGGGCTATGTCAGATTTTGAGTATGAGTTTCAGCTAGCCAATATGAACCGTGAGCTTGATGAAAATTTTGAGGCGGTATTCTTAACGCCTGCGCCGAACTATTCCTTCATCTCATCAACCATGATTCGCGAAATTGCCAAACTTGGCGGTGATGTCACTAAGTTTGTACCCACTTGCGTGTCTGATGCCTTTACAAAAAAACTGATAATTTAGCATCATCTCGCCTTTTAATAATCGTGTAACCACAGCATATAAGCTAAAAATAAAACAGTGAGGAGTAGTTTATGGCGCTATTGATTACTGATGAGTGCATCAACTGTGATGTGTGTGAGCCTGTGTGCCCCAATGAGGCCATCTCAGAAGGCGATGACATTTATGTTATCGATCCCGATTTATGCACCGAATGCGTTGGGCATTTTGATGAGCCGCAGTGTGTGGTGATTTGCCCGATTGACTGTATTCCGCACGACCCTAACCATGTCGAAACAGAGAATGACTTGTTAGCCAAATACAAACGTATTACTGGTCAATAAGCAATATCCGAAAGCAAAGCAATGTCTGATTGGCTAATAAGATATTGACGGCGTTTGATATATACTCAGTCCCAAATAAAAGAGAGTCAACCACGCGATACGGGTTACATTTTTCTTGCTTGCTGTACCTACGCAGATAGAGGCAGCGCAAAATGTAATCCGTATCTCTGTATTTCTTTATAGCGGATCGACTATAAAAAACGTTTTAGGAACAAAAGCATGAGTATAAATTTAGGCCAGTCAGCCAGCGAGTTTGACCACCAACATCTATGGCACCCCTATGCCAGCCTACCGCCAACTTATCCTAATATTGTCATTGATCGTGCCGAAGGTATTTATATCATTACCGAAGATGGTACGCGCCTGATTGACGGCATGTCATCGTGGTGGGCGAGCGTACACGGCTATAATCATCCAAAACTAAACGACGCTATTACCGAGCAATTGGGTAAAATGGCGCATGTGATGTTTGGTGGTTTGACCCACCAACCGGCCATCGATTTGGGCAAAAAACTACTGTCTATTGTACCGAAAGGCTTAGATGCTATTTTTTATGCCGATAGTGGTAGTATTGCGGTAGAAGTGGCACTGAAAATGGCGTTGCAATATCAAGTTGCCGCCAATCGCCCAAATAAGCAGCAATTTGCTTCTACACACTCTGGTTATTATGGTGATACGTGGCATGCCATGAGTATTTGTGATCCTATTAATGGTATGCACAGTTTATATGGTAAACAGCTGCCAATGCAGCACTTTGTGCCAGCACCAGCGTTAGGTTTTGAGCGAGCTTTGACAGAATCTGACCGCGCTGCACTGACAACATTTTTTGACAATCACAGCGATAAGTTGGCAGGGTTTATTATTGAACCGATTATTCAAGGCGCTGGCGGGATGCGTTTTTACAGTCCTGACTATCTGCAGCTGCTGCGTCAGCTGTGTGATGAGCATGACGTGCTATTGATTGCTGATGAAATCGCCACTGGTTTTGGTCGTAGTGGCAAACTGTTTGCCTGTGAACATGCAGCCATTTGCCCAGATATTATGACCATTGGTAAGGCGCTGACAGGCGGCTACATGACCTTTGCCGCAACGTTATGCACTCGAAAGGTCGCCGATACTATTCATCATAGCGATTATCCAGCACTGATGCACGGTCCTACATTTATGGGTAATCCATTGGCTTGTGCGGTTGCCTGTGCCTCAGTTGATTTGATTTTGTCTTACGATATTGAAGCGCACACTGAGAATATGCAGCTGACTATGGAGCAGCAGCTAGCGCCGGCCGAGTTATTAAAGGGCGTTGCTGAGGTACGTTGTTTGGGTGCGGTGGCCGTCATTGAGTTACAAGAGGCTGTGGAGATGCCAGTCTTTCAGGCTTTATTGATTGAAAACGGTATTTGGGTCAGACCATTTGGTAAGTTGGTATATATCATGCCGCCTTATGTGATTACTGATGACGAGTTGATTAAGTTGTGCCAGACGCTACTAAAAGTGGTGCGGATGTATTTAGACAAACGAGGTCAGCCATGAGTGTGCTATTTGTTTCAGGTATCGATACCGATATCGGTAAGACTTATGTCACTGGTATGGTTGCAAAGGCACTCATGCAGCAAGGCATCAACGTCATCACTCAAAAGCTGGTACAAACGGGCGTGACGATGAATACTGATACTGGCGAGATAGGCATTGCTGACGATATCATGACGCATCGTCAACTCATGAACATCCCGCTACAGACCTTTGACCTTGATTTTACCACTTGTCCTTATCGCTATGAGAAGCCCGCCTCACCGCATTTAGCCACGCGATTATCAGGGCAAGTGTTAGATTCTGAAGTGATCACTAGTGCGACTAAACGACTGCAAACTGAGTATGACTTGGTATTACTAGAAGGCGCAGGCGGTCTGTTCGTACCAATAACGGAGCAGTTATTCATTTTAGATTATATTGCTACTCAAGGTTATCCGATTACTTTGGTTACTTCTGGTCGTTTGGGCAGTATCAACCATACATTACTGAGTTTAGAAGCAATAAAAGCACGTGGGTTATCTGTACATAGCGTTATTTATAATCATCTTCATGACGATACTGACAATACCGATGCCGAAATAGCGAACGGTACTATCGATTTTTTACAAAGCTATCTAAAGCAGCATTATCCAACAGCGCATTGGTTACAGATACCTGTCATAAAAACAAATGCGTTAAATAACAATAAAAGCGCTTCAAAAGATTCTTATCTCACCTTGCCAAAAGGGTTTGTTTAAGTCGTTTTCAAGCTATTTTTTTTAGGGCTACAAATAAACTTAAATGACATTCCCAAATTATTATTATTTTTGTTATACTAGCGCGCTTGGTAGACTAGGCAATCGCCGCTGCATACTGGCAACAGACATGCAGGGGAGGAAAGTCCGGGCTACATAGGGCAGCGTGCCAGCTAACGGCTGGGCAGGGTAACTTGACGACCAGTGCAGCAGAGAGTAGACCGCCCCGCGCAAGCGAGGTAAGGGTGAAAGGGTGCGGTAAGAGCGCACCGCGTGAATGGCAACATCTCACGGCATGGTAAACTCCACGCGTAGCAAGACCAAATAGGCATCGGCATGGCGCGGCCCGCGTTCGATGCGGGTAGGTTGCTTGAGCGTATTAGCGATGATACGCCTAGAGGAATGATTGTCCACGACAGAACCCGGCTTATCGGTTTACCAAACCTTTTTTAAAGGCCCAAATAGTATCAAAAAGCTCGTGATTGATTGTTAATGACGGTTTCTTAGTATTAGGCCAAGTTTTTTGGAAATAATGCTCATTAGGGGTTGACGACAGTCATCTGCTTGGGCATAATACCCAACCTAAAATGGCGATGTAGCTCAGCTGGTTAGAGCGCATGACTCATAATCGTGAGGTCAAGAGTTCAAGTCTCTTCATCGCCACCATATATAGGTACTTTTTAGTACCAACTAAAAAACCAATCTTTTGAGATTGGTTTTTTTTTGTCTAAAATAAACGACTCAAATTTACATTTGATAGAGATAGTCAATGAGCTACTAAACAGCTATTGTCTTTAAAGGTATTAGGGCGTGTCCTCAATTCAATCGATAGCCATCTAAATGGGTTAAAAATGGCTAAATCTTGCCAAACGGCGTCAAATAGCTGACTAATATCTCGATATTATCTGTGCTATTTTCCTTGTTTGACTACAATTTATCTCATTTTTATCACCATTTTTAAAATGAGGACACACCCTAATATACAGTTCGGCTTCTCTATAGCCGTTTCAGAGTTCTTTGACTGTAGCTAAGATGAATTTTTGGTTTTGTTGATGATGCGTTATAATTACCTACCGATTTCTTACTAAATCATAGGTTTATCTGTTCCGGTACAGATTAATTGTTGTAACTTATGTCGCGCTTACTTATCATAGTGGCTGTTTTCGATAAAGTTCTGTAACGTCATGTCTGTACAACTACCTCCTTATCGTCCTATTAAGCATCGAAGCGGCCTCAAAGTCATGGGTGCAGCATTTCATGCTCTATTAATGCGTGAATTGCAAACGCGCTTTGGTGGTTATCGCTTGGGCTATCTATGGGCGCCACTCGAAGTATTATTTCAGGTGCTTATATTTTTAGTGATTTTTGGTGCTATCCGAGAGCGATTAGTACCAGGAATGGACTTTTCCTTGTTTTTAGTAGCAGGAATGGTGCCTTTTCGCATGTTTCAAAAAATAGCGACAAGAGCATTAGGCGCTGTTGAAGCCAATAAAGGCTTATTGATGTACCGATCCATTCGCCATATTGATGTGATCATAGCCCGCTCATTTTTGGAATTGGTCATTTATTTTTTTACCTCTATATTATTATTATTGGGTTTGGCTTTTTTTGATATATATGCCAGCTTAGAGAGTTTACATATTGTCCTATTTTGTTGGATAACGCTTTTTATATTTAGTTTTGGTGTTGCTCTCATTATGATGGTCATTGGTTATTATGGTGGTGAAATCAGTAAAGTAATAACGATTGTATTTACAATACTATATTTCACATCAGGTATTATTTATCCAATTCATATTATTCCTGAGCCTTATTTTAGCTATCTTTTATACAATCCTTTTATTCATAATATTGAGCTGATGAGACATGCATTTGCTCCTAACTATCCTGTATATCATATTGATATAGGCTATTTTTTGAAATGGATGTTTGCGGTAAACTTTTTAGGATTACTGCTCTATAAATATGCTGAGCGTGACATGATTCGCTCTCGTTAGATGCTATTTTATGGATGAGATAAGTTATTATATAAGCGATATAAAAAGGTAAATAAGTGATTGAAGTTAGGAATGTTTCTAAGTCATTTATGACCAAGAAGGGTCGGCATTATCTGTTTAAAGATTTAAATCTGACTATTGGTGATAAACAAAGTGTTGGTTTGCTCGGCCGTAATGGTGCGGGTAAGTCAACCTTGCTACGCATTATATGTGGTCTTGATAAGCCGGACTATGGAGAGATTATTACTGATTCGACCATTTCATGGCCAGTCGGTGTGGCAGGTGGTTTCCAAGGGAGCTTGACGGGCCGTCAGAATGTTCGTTTTGTTTGCCGTTTATATTCAAGTGGCCCTTATATTGATGAGAAAATCAGATTTGTCGAAGAGTTTGCAGATATTGGTAGCTATTTTGATATGCCAGTCAAAAGCTATTCATCAGGGATGAAAGCGCGCTTAACCTTTGGGCTAAGTTTGGCCTTTGATTTTGATTATTATATGCTCGATGAAGCGGGCGCTGTCGGTGACGCTGCGTTTCGTAAGCGTAGTGAAGAGATATTGGCTGCGCGGCGTGAACAGGCAGGATTTCTAATAGTGTCACATAATATTGGTGATATTAAGCGAAATTGTGATATTGGTATTGTGTTAATGGATCAAACAGCACATGTCTTTGACGATACAACAGAAGCGATTGAAGTTTATGAAAAGCATATCCACAAAGCAAAAAAGTAAAGTCGTTAGCTTCTCGCTGTTCATTGGCTTGGTGATTATCCCTTGGGTACTAGTGATATCTTATGTCATGATATTTGCCCATCCACGATATACGTCGACCGCTAATGTGGTGGTCAAACAAGTTAGTGATACCAATACGGCATCAGGTGGTGGTTTGTCGGCTTTGTTAGGTGTAAATAGCACTAGCAAGGAAGACGCAACTTATTTGACAGAATATATTTTGTCAAATGACATGGTGAAACGTCTTGATAAGAAATTCAAGTTTCGTGAAGCTTATTATGTTGATGGCTCAGATCCAATCAATGAGCTTAAACCTGATGCCACGCAAGAGGAGTTGCTTGAGTACTTCAAAAAACGTGTGCATATCAACCTAGATGAACAAAGCTATATACTCTCAGTATCGACAGAAGGGTTTGATTCAAAGTATGCTTTTGAGCTTAATAAAACTATTTTGGATGAGTCTGAGCAGTTCGTAAACCGTATTTCGCAAGAGGTAGCTCAGGATCAGTTGGTGTTTGCAGAAACGCAGTTGAATGAAGCAGAAGAACGCTTAAATGAGACCAAAGAGAAGCTGTTAAATTACCAAAATGAAAATGAAATTTATGACCCAGAAGCCAATGCCCAAATCGTTAATCAGCTGATTGGTAGCCTGCAAGCACAATTGAGTTCATTACGTACTGAAGAGCGTCAATTGCTTAGCTATCTGAATCCAGATGCACCGCAGGTGGTATCAGTGAGAAGTCAGATTAAAGCGATTGAAGAACAAACACGCCAAGAGCAAACAAAGTTAACCTCACCGAATACCACCAAGTTGAACCGTCAAGCGGTACAGTTTGAAACTATCAAAGCCGATGTTGAGTTTGCGACTGAACTATACAAATTATCGTTAACATCACTTGAGACAGCACGGCTAGAAGCTTTCAAAAAGATGAAAAATCTGATTGTCATTTCAACCCCTTATGAAGCTGAAGAAGCCTTATACCCACGTCGCGCTTATATTATTTGGACATCTCTAGCATTGCTGCTGATATTCTATGGATTTGTGCGCTTAGTAATGGCAGTGGTTCGTGACCATCGTAGCTAGTTTGACTAAACCATTTTTGACAAACCAGATATCAGTACTGATCGATAGATCAGCAAAGGAATAAGACGCATGAATACAAAACCACGTTCTATCGTGATAATGATCAGTTTGGCTATGGTAGCAATGAGCACGCCTGTGATGGCAGCAACCAGTGATGACAGCCAAGTTACAGGGTCTAGCTTCGGCACTAGCAACAATACTATCAACGCTTCAACGCAAGCATTTTCCGGTAATGTGCCTGCCCAAGCAACCACTCAAGAAGCGGTGAATGCAGCGAGTTTGCCTAGCCAGTCAGTGATTAACACTACGCGTCCTTATCAAGACATCGATACTCAAGATATGATGTTTGGTGAGCAGCTATTTCGTGGCGCATTTTCGACCACTTCTGGCTCTACCTTTAATGACAGCTATGTGATTAATCCTGGTGATAATGTCCAGGTCAGAATGTGGGGTGCTTATCAATATGCAGCGACTACAACAGTTGATCCACAAGGCAATATCTTCTTGCCAAATGTTGGCCCAGTACGTATCTCGGGTGTACAAAATGGTAATTTACAAAATGTAGTACAAAGCGCTGTTAGTCGTATTTATCGATCAAACGTTGGTGTTTATGCTTCACTAGAGCAGGCGCAGCCTGTTAAAGTGTTTGTCACCGGTTTTGTCAAGCAACCTGGTTATTATGGTGGTCTGGCTGCAGATTCAGTATTGTCTTATCTAGATAGAGCAGGTGGTGTGGATCCAACTCGTGGTAGCTACATTGATATTCAGATCAAACGTAATGGTCAGCTATTGCAGCAAGTCAACTTATATGATTTTTTATTGGCTGGTAAGTTGCAGTCATTCTCTTTTCGTGATGGTGATGTGATAACCGTTTCGCCGCAAAAGAAGACTTTTGAAGTGAGTGGAGAGGTTCAAAACGAATATACCTTTGAGTTTGACGTAAATGACTTAACGGTTGGTGATGTATTACAAGTGGCCAATCCAGCTGCAAATGCCACTAACGTTAGCATTACTCGTAGTGCAGGACGTGCACAGACGGCAGAGTATTACTCATTAACGGAGGCGCAAAATATTCCTGTCTATAATGGTGATCAGATGGTCGTAACGTCAGATCGTTATGCAGGTACTATTGCTGTGCAAGTGAAGGGTTCACACACAGGCAACGGCGCGATGGTTGTACCTTATGGTGCTCGTCTAAAAGACATTATTCCGCAGTTACAACCGAGTTCACTAGCCACGCTCAACAACTTAACCATTTACCGTGAATCAGTTGCGGCGCAACAAAAAGCCATGATTAATGAGTCGCTTGATCGTTTAGAAGAGATGACGCTCTCTACTCAGTCGACCACTCGAGAAGAAGCGGCACTGCGTCAAGATGATGCTGCTTTGGTCAAAGAGTTTGTGGCCAAAGCACGTAAGGTAGAGCCTGAAGGTCGGATTGTGGTTGTACCAAATTCTTGGCAAGATATTATTTTGCAGCAAGGGGATATTATTGAGATACCTGCGCAAACCTCTATCATCACTGTCAACGGACAAGTGCGTGCTCAAGGTGCACTAACTTTCAATGCTGATTACACGGTTGGTGACTATATTGCCAGCTCAGGTGGCTTTGGTGATAATGCTGATATGGAAGATATTTTAGTGGTTCATCAAAATGGAACACATGAGGTGGTTAACACGGCTTACCGTATCCAGCAAGGTGATGAAATTATGGTATTACCAAAAGTCAAAACTAAGCGTGTAGAAATCGCTCGTGGTATCACTCAAGTGCTTTATCAGTTGGCCGTTGCAGCCAATGCGGTATTCTAATATAGCTACAAAAACCGTGTATGTAGTTCAATTAAAGTAATGAATAAAGGTATTAGAGATGGCAAAAAGCGTCGCAGATGAAATCAAACCATCAGTTGTATCTGATAATGCGCTATTTTTGCCATCTACTCAGCTCAAAATACCTCAAAAATTAGCGGTCATTGGAAAAGGCATTCGTCAAAATAATGTGCTGTTATCGGAAGTGCTACAAGCTGATATTGAACGCTGGTATCCGTGGTCAGGTTTAACATATCGTTTAGCTAACCGTAATAGCCCTTTGTTGCTGTCCTCAAATATAGAAAAACAGACTGCTTTTTATTCATCAAAATCACTACCCGATGCCTTTATCGGATGGGGACATAAGAAAAGTTATCAACGTGCTAATAGAGTTGCGACACGGCAGAACCTTGCCACTTTAAGTGTCGAAGATGGTTTTTTGCGCTCTTTAGATTCAGGTACCAGTAGCCGTCATGGTCTGAGTGTGGTGGTTGATGATATGGGTATTTATTTTGACCTAACAAGTAGTTCACGTCTTGAGCAGCTGATTGTTGAGCGTACTAAAAATATGGCTACTAGCAATCGTCATAAAATAGATGAAAAGCGTGCTCAACAACTCATAGCACGTATCTGCGATGAAAAAATTAGCAAATATAACGCTATACTTGATTGTCCATCATTAGAGGATTGGGTTAGACAAGAAGATTCTCATACAGTCAAAAATGCTCCGCAATCACATGTTTTACTGATTGATCAAGTGGTTGGTGATGCTTCTATTAAAGGTGCTGGTGCTACTAAACGTCAATTTAAGCAGATGCTTAAAGCAGCTTGCCGCAATCATCCTAATGCCCATATTTGGATAAAAGCTCATCCTGCGTCAAAATCAGGATATCTCACCAGTCTTAAACTGCCAGAAAATGTTCGTTTATTAACTCAATCACTCAATCCTATTGCTCTATTAGAACAAGTGGAACATGTCTATACGGTTAGCTCACATATGGGTTTTGAGGCATTGATGCTTGGTAAAAAGGTGCATTGTTTTGGCGTCAGTTGGTATAGTGGTTGGGGACTTACCAACGATAGTGGTGCACCGAAACGTTTGCTTAAAAGGGTTGTACAACGCCGTCAAGCCTTTGCGAGCACTTCAGTAAAAACCAAGAAAAAACTGCGCTCAACCTTATTGTCTGCGGTGTCTAATAAAACGCTCAATACTACATTAGAAACCCTATTTTATAGTGCTTATATTGATTATAGCCACTATGTAGATCCAGTAACCAAACAGGCATGTGAGGTTGGAACAGTGATTGACTGGTTGGTGACCAATCGTCATTGGCAGTCTCGCCTTGAAGGTAACTTGACGGTATATGAATTTAGCCGCTGGAAGTTGCCTTTCGTGAAAGATTTTGCCGATTTTCCGCGCACGACATTATTTATTAAACCAAAGCCACGTTTAAAAAACTTGCTGCATCCAGATCATTTTCGGGTCAACTACCAGCAGCCTTTACTTGTATGGGGGCTAGCCAAACGCCAACAAGTACAAAAAAAACGACAGTATCAACGGGCGGAGCAGCCTGATATTTACTGTATGGAAGATGGCTTTATTCGCTCAAATGGTTTGGGAGCAACCTTACTAGCACCGTTATCGGTAGTGATAGATAGGCAGGGTATTTATTATGATGCCACTCAGCCTTCAGATTTAGAGACATTGTTGTACAATTGCGAGTCGTTGAAGCCATATCAAATTAAAAGAATAAAAGCGCTTCAAGACAAACTACTAATGCAGCGAGTGAGTAAATACAATGTTGGTGCTGATATTGCTAACGTTGATAGCAAGCAGAATTCGTGGATGCAAGCGGCAAGGGTATCTGAGAAACGCCGTATCCTCATTATTGGTCAAGTAGAAGATGATTTATCGGTTCAATACTGCGGCTCAACAATCAAGACCAATACAGATCTGATTGCTCGGGTATGTCAAGACAATCCTAATGCTTATCTCATTTATAAGCCACATCCTGATGTGGAAGCAGGGCTAAGAGCTGGTAAGGTATCAGAGTCATGTTTGCATCATGTGCAAGCGGTTGCGTATGATACGGCCATGCCTGATTGTCTAGAGTGTGTTGATGAAGTGCATACTATTAGTTCATTAACAGGTTTTGAGGCATTACTTCGTGGCTTAAAGGTTACTTGTTACGGCTTACCTTTTTATGCTGGTTGGGGCTTAACGACAGATATTGATGCGCAGTTATTACCAAAAGCTAAATATTTAGAGAGACGTCAACGAGACACAGCGTTGACGCTTGAGCAACTGTTATATTGTGTGCTTATTCGTTATCCACTATATCGCTTGCCAAATGGCTATGGGCTTGCGCAAGTAGAGCAGGTCATTAATTATTTGTATCCATCTAAAAATACCGATTATCCTGAAGACTTTTGTAGTGAAGAGTCTCAAACCAAAATAGCTGGCAATAGAAATCATTCAATCGTGACCGCTACCTCCGTTGTATCGACAATGACTGCACGGTTTAAACGCCGTGCCGCTATACGTTTTATGCAGCAGCGTCATCAATGGCAGCAGCTTATACGTAAAGTATCTCGTTAGAGCCTTACATAAATCCTGTACGACAAACATTGGGCTTTTCGGTATAATCACTTGTAGTTTCTGTGTCGTGACACCCTAGCTACCTTTCCCGCTTTTATCTTTTATTCTTCAATCAATGGTAATCCAGTACTATGGCAGCTTCGATGTCTTATTTACTTACTCATCGACACGTCTTGCTACTACAAGGAAAGATGGGTGGGTTTTTTAATCGCTTTTCAACATTCTTACAGACGCAAGATATCAAAGTTAGCAAAATTAACTTTAATGCAGGCGATGCTTTTTTTTATCATCATGATAATACTTATGAATATACTGGAACATTAGCGCAGTTTTCGGCTTGGTTACAGGTGTTTGTTAAAGATAATGCTATTGATGCAATTGTTTGTTTTGGCGATTGTCGTCCACATCATGCACAGGCTGCCTGTGTTAGTGAGCAGCTAGATATATCTTTTTTTGTATTTGAGGAAGGCTATCTGCGTCCGGACTATATTACCTTACAAGAACATGGTATTAATGGTTATTCGCGCCTAAATATAGCCGACATTAAAGCACTGAAAAAAGCCAATGACCAACCACTATATACACACAATCGTTTTTATCGTTTAAGTATCGCTGCTATTGTTTATTATATTGTCGCTTGGATGTACAAAAGCCGCTATCCACATTATTCACATTACCGCGGTATGACAGCATGGCAAGAGGCGATGGCTTGGATCAAGGCACCGTGGCGTAAGTTACGGGGTTACTTTCCTGATAAGCAACTACAAAGTCAGCTAACTAAGCAAGAGAGTCACAACTATTTCTTGATTAGCTTGCAAGTGCATAATGACTCACAGATTACGCACCATAGTGATTATTGCGATGTGGTACAGTTCATAGATGAGTCTATTGCAAGCTTTGCAAACTATGCTGACAAGCAACAGATGCTCGTATTTAAACATCATCCACTCGATCGAGGTCATCGAGATTATCGTGAGCTGATAGCTAGCTTAGCGGTGAGATATCAAGTGACGCACCGTGTTTTTTATGGCTGTGATATGCACCTGCCCACCTTAATGAAACATAGTATTGGAATGTTGACTATCAATAGTACGACAGGGTTACAGTCGATTTATCATAAAAAACCCACCAAGATCATGGGCCGAGCAATTTACGATACTCCTAAGCTAACAGATCAAAAACCATTGAATGATTTTTGGCAATATCCTAAAAAACCAGACAATGAGTTTTATCTTCGATTTCGTGAGTACCTGATAGAGCAAACGCAGCTAAACGGTGCTTTTTATGGTAAATCACCATGGACATACAAGTATCTAAATCAAGCAGATAGTCAGTCTATAGAGACGGATGTTTCGAAATCGAACCCATCTTAATAGGGTTTAGTTTTGATTGTTGATGCAGATTCATAGTCGATTGTGATCGCTACATCAGATAATAGAGCGCCAATAGACACCTTGCTTTCTATCTGTAAGGTTATCAGCTCGTAACTTCATTTGTAAATCACCTCTCTACTAATAAAATCGCCTTACTTTATAGTTGAAAACTGCTAGAATACTCCCTTACATCTGTATGTAAGTGGTAGCATCTTGACGCTATTGATTCAAGAAGACAGTATTGGTCAGTGCACTGATTCTCACGATCTTCAATAATAGATAATTATAATATCGCTTACGTCTGACAGTATTTATTTTTTAGTTTTATTATTCTATCACCCTTAAATTAGTAGGCGCTTTGTGACTGCATTAGCCAATATTCGTAACTTTTCAATCATTGCCCACATTGATCATGGCAAGTCGACACTTGCTGATCGTTTTATTCAAATGTGCGGTGCCTTGCAAGATCGTGAGATGCAGGCGCAAGTACTCGATTCTATGGATATTGAGCGTGAGCGTGGTATCACCATTAAAGCGCAATCGGTAACCTTGTTCTATGACCATCCAAATGGAGAACGCTACCAACTTAACTTTATTGATACACCAGGACACGTTGATTTTTCTTATGAAGTGTCACGGTCATTAGCGGCTTGCGAAGGCGCGCTTTTGGTCGTTGATGCTGCGCAAGGAGTAGAAGCGCAGTCAGTGGCCAACTGTTATACAGCTGTTGATCAAGGCCTAGAAGTGATGGCAGTCTTAAATAAGATTGACTTGCCACAAGTTGAGCCTGAACGCGTTATTCAAGAGATTGAAGATATTATTGGTATCGAAGCTGTTGATGCTCCGCGTGTTTCCGCAAAATCTGGTCTTGGTGTCGATAAGCTACTAGAAGCCTTGGTAGATTTTATTCCTGCGCCAACTGGTGACCGTGAAGCGCCTTTACAAGCGTTAATTATTGACTCATGGTTTGATAGTTATTTAGGTGTTGTCTCTTTGGTACGCGTTCGTCAAGGTACGGTAAAAAAAGGCGATAAGATTTATATTAAGTCGACCAAAGAAGCACATCCAGTCAGCTCTATTGGTGTCTTTACCCCTAAGCCTGTAGATACAGGTGTGTTAGAAGCGGGTGAGGTAGGGTTTGTGATTGCTGGGATCAAAGATATTGCTGGCGCGCCTGTTGGTGATACGATTACCCATGCTAAAACACCTGACGTAGAACGTATTCCTGGATTTAAGCAAATTACGCCGCAAGTTTACGCAGGTATGTTTCCAGTGGAGTCTACAGATTTCGAAAAATTCCGTGAAGCGTTGCAAAAGCTACAAATCAATGATGCGTCGTTGTTTTTTGAACCTGATACCTCTGATGCGCTTGGCTTTGGTTTCCGTTGTGGTTTCTTGGGTATGCTACACATGGAGATTATCCAAGAGCGTTTAGAGCGTGAATATGACTTAGACTTAATCACAACAGCGCCTTCAGTGATCTATGAGATTGAGAAAAAAAACGGTGATGTTATCTATGTAGATAACCCATCACATCTACCTGAGCCGAATAATATTGAAGAGTTTCGTGAGCCAATTGCACGATGTCAAATTCTAGTACCACAAGAGTACTTGGGTAATGTGATGACGCTATGCATTGAGCGTCGCGGCGTGCAGGTTGATATGCGATTTATGGGTCGACAAGTCCAGCTGATCTTTGATGTTCCAATGGGCGAAGTAGTCATGGATTTCTTCGATCGTCTAAAGTCTGTCTCACGCGGATTTGCCTCGCTTGATTATAATTTTGAACGTTACCAAGTCGATAAACTGGTCAGAGTAGATGTACTGATCAACGGTGAGAAAGTTGATGCGTTAGCAATGATTGTGCACGAAACCCAGTCACGTTATCGTGGTAATGCATTGGTCACTAAAATGAAAGAATTGATTCCGCGTCAGATGTTCGATGTGGCGATTCAGGCTGCTATCGGCAGTCAGATTATTGGACGCAGTACAGTAAAAGCCATGCGTAAAGACGTACTGGCTAAGTGTTATGGTGGTGACGTTTCGCGTAAGAAAAAGCTACTATCTAAGCAAAAAGCTGGTAAAAAGCGCATGAAGCAAGTGGGTAGCGTGGAGATTCCACAAGAAGCCTTCTTAGCTGTACTGCAAGTAGAGTAGGCAGTACACCCTTATTACTGTTATAAAAGCGATCATTATTAATACAATAATGTATCGATAGCAACCGTTAAAGCAGCTCGTTAATAGGCCATTTGGTATGGATTTTGATTTTAATTTGATTTTAGTGCCTTTAACCATAGGTCTAGGTATTATTTGGCTATTAGATAAGCTGGCGTTCAAGCAGCGTAAAGCTCGCGGACGGGGTAATGAGAGTTTTTTGGTACGCTGGGCTTATGATTTTTTCCCTGTATTGGCAGTAGTCTTGATTGTACGATCATTTTTAATTGAGCCGTTTAATATTCCGTCATCATCTATGGTACCAACCTTATATACGGGTGATTTTATTGCGGTTAATAAATATGCTTATGGCGTTCGTCTACCTTTGACTTATAATAAAGTATTAGATACTGGTGAGCCCGAGCATGGTGACGTAGCGGTATTTCGCTATCCTGAAAACCCTAGCATTTACTATATAAAACGTGTCATTGGTTTACCTGGCGATACAGTCAGTTATAGCAACGGGCAGTTATCTATCAACGATATACCAGTAGAGACGCAGCCAGTAGGTTTTTCAGCTGATACCGAATTGACATCACAGCTTTATTTACCAGGAAAAATTGCTCCAGGACAAGAGCTGACAGAAGAAAGTGCTATCGCAATGGGTCAGCAAGAAGAAGCTGAGGCGGAGTATTTTCAAGAAACACAGGGCGAAAACAAGCATCTTGTTCGTTACTTAGCTGGTATGAATAGTGCACAATATGCTCCATTTTTACAACAGCAGTCGCCAGAAGTGGTTAGCTCAGCAGGTACCGAGTGGCGCATTAGTGTGCCAGAAGGACATTATTTTGTCATGGGTGATAATCGTGACCGCAGTGCTGATGGACGGTTTTGGGGGTTTGTTCCTGATGAAAATTTAGCGGGAAAAGCCGTTTATATATGGATGCATAAGCCACCAGGACTGAATTTACCAACTTTCCAACGTAATGGTACGATTGATTAAGGTTATGAGAATTTCTATTGGTTGATTTTTCGATAATAGTTTTGTGCTAATATTGTTGCTATCTAATAACAGATGCCTAGCATCTAGGCTCCTATAGTCAGAGAACGACTAAACAGCTACAGTGCTACCCTCCTTAGTGGGGCTACTTGTACAATCTAAAGTTGGCTAAATCGCACCTGCTTTAGAGTTCTTTGACTATATTAAAAATAGTATATTATCAGTAGAAGGATATAATAATGCAGCAGTTATCTGGATTGGCCACGCAGCGTGGTGCTAGTGTGACAAGCATCATATTAATTATCATCATTTTGGGTATTACTGCTAAGTTGACGGTTGCTATTGCTCCAGCTCAGATTGGCGATTATCAATTAACCAAAACCTTAAGCGCACAGCTCAAGGAAGCAAATGATAGTAAAGAGACAGCCAAACAGTTCGTTGATCGTGTCAATAGACAGTTATCTATTGATGCTAGTTATAATACTAAGGCAGAAGATGTATTTACTTTTACTGATAAAAAAACAGGTCAGTTGGCTATTCACAAAAAGTATGAAGTAACGAATAACTTTTTTAAAAATGTTGATATCGTCAATCGTTTTGAAGGTGACATTGAAATGGCAACAGCAGAGTAATTAAGAAAGGGCTTAAAGGCCTATTAACTTTTTATAAAATTAGTCAATCAACACTATAGTCAAAACTGTTAATAGTTAGTGTAACGCAACCAAGTTTAGATGATACTATTGTACAAAATAGTAAGGTTAACACCTTACCAATTTATAAATACTTTGACTATATGCTTAAATTCGCAAAACAGAAGGGATAACCATAAGCCACGCATGAAACCAACTTCGCAGTATTCCCAAGCGGTTCCTACTCCTCAAAAAAACAGCACGTCTATCGAAAGACCTGTTGTTAGCTCAGAATTTATTCAACGGTTAGCGGTATTAACGCGTAAGTTGGGTTATGTGTTCAAAGATTTGAGCCTGCCGAAACTGGCACTGACGCACCGCTCATTTGATAGCAAAAAAAATTATGAGCGCTTAGAGTTTTTAGGCGATGCTTTATTAGGTATGATTGTGGGTGAGGCTTTATATCATCGCTATCCTAGCCAAAATGAAGGGCGCTTAACTCGCATGCGTGCCACACTTGTACGTCAAGAGTCACTGGTCATTATTGCTCAAAACCTAGAGCTTTCAAACCATCTTATATTAGGCGTGGGTGAGAGAAAAGGTGGTGGTCGTAATCGTGCTTCTATACTGGCTGATTCGGTAGAGTCTTTGATTGGTGCTATCTATTTAGATAGTCAAGATATGGGGGTCACGAGAGATTGTGTGCTTTCTTGGTATGGTGATTTGATTGATAATGTTAATGATCAAAAAGCATTAAAAGATGCTAAAAGCCGTCTGCAAGAGTGGCTTCAATCTAAACAGTTTGATTTGCCACATTATGAGTTGATGGAAACACGTGGTAATGCACCGCATCAAATTTTCGTTGTACGTTGCCATGTTAATATTAATAACTGCGTAGATATTACTGAATCTGGTGAGAGTCGCCGTATCGCTGAACAAAAAGCAGCAGAATTAATGATTAACCAGTTGCATAAACTACCAAGCTCGGCGAAAAAGCGTTCATAAGTCACATTTACTCATACACTATCAAGACCACTTTAAATTGATGATAGTTATTTAATGAATATGCATAGCGTAAAGCTTTAAACCTTAATTGCTTGGTTTTAGATGTCATATATTTTTATTTCAAAACTGTTAATGTCTGCCATTCAATACCGATTTCGCTTTTTAATATTGATATAACCAATAACTCATTAAGTACCGTTTAATTGGTTATAAACCTTACAGGATTTACCCTATGAGCAATCGTACTGATTTGCCATCAAATAATGAAGATAGTATCAACGATATGACTGAAAGCACAGAGTTAAATATAAACCAAGATAACGTCGAAATTACAACCAAAGACATCAATCAATCAGAAGATATCTCGTTAGAAAATAACACCGCAATTGAAGAGTTTTTTGCACCTAGCGGGCATACTGGTACGGTTGATGGTTTTAAAACTGGTTATGTTGCGATTGTGGGACGTCCAAACGTTGGTAAATCAACTTTGATGAATCACTTGTTGGGTCAAAAACTGTCCATTACGTCACGTAAACCACAAACAACTCGTCATCGTATTCATGGTATCTTGTCTAATCATGAAATGCAGGCTGTATTTGTAGACACACCAGGCATTCACCATAATGAAGTACGTGCTATTAATGAGCGTATGAATAAAGCAGCAGTATCTGCTTTGGTTGATGTTGATTTAGTGCTATTTGTGGTGGATTCAGACCAATGGCGTGACGATGATTTACTGACATTACAGAAACTTGGTGAAACAGATCTGACTGTGGTATTGGTTATTAATAAATCAGATACCTTGAAAGACAAAGGGAGTGTGTTACCGCTTATTGAAACTTTTAACGACAGTTTCGATTTTGCTGATATCGTTCCAGTATCTGCTTTAAAAAATCAAAACTTAGACCGTTTAGAAGAAGTGATTGCATCACATTTACCAGTCGCGCCACCTATCTATGATACTGAACAGATCACTGACCGCTCAGAACGGTTTTTGGCCAGTGAGATTATCCGTGAAAAAATCATGCGTAGTGCAGGTGATGAAGTGCCTTATGATTTAACCGTACAGATAGACCAATTCAAAGATGAGCCTGCGCACACCGATCCAAAAACAGGTCGTCCACGTAAAGCCTGCACATTCATTGATGCGACTATTTATGTAGAACGCAGTGGTCAAAAAGCTATTGTGATTGGTGATAAAGGTCAACGTATCAAGCAAGTGGGCATGGATGCTCGTAAAGATATGGAACAGCTTTTTGACAAAAAGATCATGCTAACGTTATGGGTAAAAGTGAAGCGTGGTTGGTCTGACGATGAGCGAGCATTGACCAGTTTGGGATATTAATTGCAGACTAGGGCGTGTCGTCAATTTAAAAGATAGTTATCTAATTGGGCTAAATCTTGCCAGACATCATGCAATAGCGGGTTAATAATCCAGTATTATCTGTATTATTTCTCTTGTTTGATGGCAGTTTATCTCATTTTTAAAATGAAGACACGACCTAGCATTCTGAAGATTTCTCTAGATGTTCGATGTTGAGGTAATAAGAAATGCGTAACGAAGCGCTAGTCGGTTATTTATTACATCAACGTCCTTATCAAGAAAAGCGCGCTTTATATTATCTGTTTTCTCAGAAACATGGTGTGGTACATGGTATTGGGAAAAAAGGCGCCCCACTGTTTATGCCGTTACAGCTTTTTGCTACGGGCAAGCGTGATTTAAAGACATTTAGTCAAATTCATATCACCTCACAAAGTGCTACTTCGATCGATATAGCAGAAGAGTACGAGACGGCTACTATTCTAGAGTCAGTCCCTTATAAGAACATCACTGGTCAAAATCAATATTCAGCACTGTATTTAAACGAAATCTTATGGCGACTTTTGCCTGCTGAATATCCTATGCCTGTATTATGGCAGTATTACCAAGATAGTCTGCACCAACTTAGACACTCTTTAAGTGCTATTGAATTACGCATTTGCTTGCGCCAATTTGAGTATTATCTGTTCAAAGAGTTGGGTTTTACTTTAACGTTCACCCACGATAGCATTCAAGATACTATTGAGCCTGAATGCTCTTATTACTTTTTACCTGATGCGGGATTCATGCCTGTTTTACAGAGTAACATTCAATCTGAAGAGTTAGGAAGTAGCACTGAAAAAACTGTCTTTATGGGTGTTGATATTATTAAAATGGCAGATTTGGGTATTACTCAAACCACTTTGAATAATTGGTCGAAGCTACATCGATATATGATTGATCATTTGCTTGATTATCAACCATTACAAAGCCGTTTACTATGGCAGCAGCAGCGACGTTACCAGTAGTTGTTAAATATGTTGCTAAACATATGATATGTCAGCTTGCTTAACTATCACATTTGGTAGGATGGTCTGCATTGAATTTTTGTTTAATATGGCCTGTTTGGCTAAATGATATAAGATACATCGCTTCATTGTAGTCAACGGTGGGGCAATATTTGATATGACCAAAGTGTCCTCGAGGTTGTCCGCTATCTCCCCAAAATTTGGTGTAATGTCGCCTAGCTCCAACTCGTAAACTGAGCTTACTGTATTTAAGGTTTAAGGTATGCTGAGCGATTAAAAAATCTACTTCATCATCAAAATGCTTATTGCTATTGTTGTCTACGAACAGCAAAAGTACTTTGTCGCTATCTCTGTGACAGCGTCCTCCGCTATCAGATAAGCATACAATGACGTCCTGTCTTCTAATGTAACTCTCCGCTTTTGCTGAAGCTAGCGAACTTGCTAACTGGATTTTAATCCGTTTTGCTTCCATTCGAGCCAACTGTGTTCGTATGATTGGCGTTGCGATAGCCACTATAACTGCTAACACTGCTGTAGTGACAATGAGCTCGACTAGCGTAAAACCTTGTTTGCCTCTAAAAGCCTTGGTTTGTCTTGACGGTTTTGTATTGTATGTTTTTCCCAAAAAAAACACGCTATAGATTCGAGTTATAAAGCTACTAAGCCTTTTACGCATGCGCTCATCGTTCATTGGTAGTAATATGAGTGAGAAACGTGTAGATAGCTTATTATAATTTGACGATATCTTATAGAGCAATGTCATGAGGTTTGATTACCTATAGTGGATAATGTTGTTCAATAAAACGATCTCGCTTTTTTCATTAGTTGGTTAAGTGTTTTGGCAATATTAGCTATCAAAAACAGTGTTTTTAATATATTGAATGTATAAAAACTATATATAAAATAATGTTGAGTGTTATAATATATACAGAATATATGTCTACTGTCAAAAATTGTTTCAATTGGTGAATGATGAGTTTTAGTAATAGAGAAAAAGTATCTACTGTATTAAAATATAACTAGGCAATAGATGTTGTTAGGTTTACTATCTATTGGAAACTAACATGCAAAAGATAAAAAGCGTAAAATGTGTTAGTTCTAGGTAACTTCAGAGAGCTATTGTGTTTTAGTTATAACTTTATCGTGTAATAATGTGTAGCTCGTTAACGAAAAAAGTTGTAAACTTCATCTATAATCGATAAGCTACTCCTTAATTGGTTTTGCTTTGTCACTTAAAATTCGTACAAGATGTCTATTTAAAAATGTCTTGATACATGGTTTTGCTTAACGCATCACTAAAATTATCCTTTGGAGGAAGTCCATGAAATTAAATAAAATAGCTTTAGCTTTGGTTGCAGTAGCAGCAGCACCTTTAGCCGCTAACGCTGGTGTAACTATTACTCCGTTACTATTAGGTTATCATGTTACTGACGATATCAGTGACACAGCTGATAAGCAGCGTGATGTTCTACGTACTGGTAAAGATCTATATGTAGATGCCAACGGTAACACTATCGGTGATGGTAGTCGTGGTAACAGCAACGGTGGCGTAGCTAAAGAAAGCAGCCTTTATACTGGTGCAGCTTTAGGTATCGAACTTACTCCTTCTACTCAGTTCCAAGTTGAGTACGGTGTATCAAACGCAAACGGCGAAGCTTCAGAAGATTCTGCTGATGCAGGCGTTAACCGTTTTGACGTAGAACAAACCATGCTAACTGGTAACTTCTTAATCGGTACTGAAGAATTCACTGGTTATACTGATAGTGCACTAAAGCCATATGTATTGGTTGGTGCTGGTCAGTCTAAAATCGAAGTAGAAAACCAAGAAACTTATGTTAACAGTGATGGCGATACCGTTTCTGCTGGTACTGAAGTTTCAAACTCTAAAGACACTATCGGTAACCTAGGTCTAGGTGCTATGTATCGTATCAACGATGCCCTAAGCCTACGTGGTGAAGCTCGTGCGATTCATAACTTTGATAACAACTGGTGGGAAGGCATGGCATTGGCCGGTCTAGAAGTCGTACTTGGTGGCCATTTAGCACCTACAGTAGACGTACCACCAATGGAAGAGCCAGTAGTTGAAACTACTCCTGTAGTAGTTGTTGAGTCTGATCTTGACTCTGACGGTGACGGCGTACCTGATAGCATGGATGCATGCCCAGGCACTCCAATGAACGTAGTTGTAGATGAGCGCGGTTGCCCAGTACCAGTAGATATTACTGATGAATTAAAAATGGAACTACGTGTATTCTTTGATAACGACAAATCAGCTATCAAATCTCAGTACCAACCAGAGATTGCTAAAGTAGCAGAGAAGATGCGTGAGTATCCTAACTCTACAGCACGCGTAGAAGGTCATGCTTCTAAAACTGGTCCTTCAGCACGTTATAACCAACGTCTATCTGAAGCTCGTGCCGTTGCTGTTAAATCTATGCTAACTAACGAATTCGGTATCGCTCCAAACCGTCTATCAACTGTTGGTTATGGTTATGACAACCCAATCGCGCCAAACGATACTGAAGAAGGTCGTGCTATGAACCGTCGTGTTTATGCCATCATCACTGGTGACAAAACAATGACTGTTGAACAAACTAAAGATATGGTTGTTCAGTAAGTAATAGTCAACTGGTTATGTGATATAAATATATAGTTACAAAAAAAGTCACCCATTGGGTGGCTTTTTTTTATTTATGTATTGAGAAAAGTAAGTTATTACATAAATTTATGAATCAATAATGTTATACTAGCGACCCAAACATTCTGTAAATTGACAGAATGTACATTAGCATAGCTATCTGTATGATGAATTTATCAGTATAGATACTTGATTGTATTGAAATTATTTGATTAATAGCACACACTGTGCGATCGTCTAAAAGTAAATACTCAATATCTATCTGGTTGATGATAAAGGTTTATCCAGCGGCGCTTAATGCTACTGCATTTTTTTAAGACGAAACGAGCATTTTATATGGCGAACGATATCAAACACCTGCGTAACATTGCAATTATTGCCCACGTTGACCACGGTAAAACAACTTTGGTTGATAAGTTATTACATCAGTCTGGTACTTTTGGCGACCGTGCAAACATTGCTGAACGTGCAATGGATTCAGGCGATATTGAGCAAGAACGTGGTATTACCATTTTGGCTAAAAACACAGCAATCCGCTGGACAGATACATCTTCAGAGATAGAGTATCGTATTAACATCGTTGACACCCCAGGTCACGCCGATTTTGGTGGTGAAGTTGAACGTGTCATGTCGATGGTTGATTGCGTACTGCTAGTGGTTGATGCTGTTGATGGTCCAATGCCACAAACTCGTTTCGTGACGCAAAAAGCGTTTGAGCAAGGTCTAAAGCCTATTGTTGTCATCAACAAAATTGACCGTCCTGGTTCACGTCCTGATTGGGTAATGGATCAAATTTTTGATTTGTTCGATAACTTAGGCGCAACTGATGAACAGCTTGATTTCCCAGTTGTTTATGCGTCAGCGTTGAATGGTATTGCTGGTCTAGAAGCTGATGACTTAGCTGATGATATGACGCCACTGTTCAAAACCATCGTTGATGTTGTGCAAGCGCCACAGGTTGATGCAGACGCGCCGTTCCGTATGCAAATCTCAAGCCTTGACTATAACAGCTTTGTTGGGGTTATCGGTATTGGCCGTATTCAACGTGGTAAAGTTAAACTGAACACACAAGTAACTGTCATTGATAAGCATGGCAGTACGCGTAATGGCCGTATTTTAAAAATAATGGGCTACCACGGTCTTGATCGTATTGATGTTGAAGATGCACAGGCTGGTGATATCGTTTGTATCACTGGTATTGATGCACTTAATATCTCAGATACAATTTGTGATCCAGCTAATGTTGAAGCATTACCAGCACTAACGGTTGATGAGCCTACAGTTTCAATGAACTTCCAAGTAAACAATTCACCATTTGCTGGTCGTGATGGTAAGTTTGTGACCTCACGTAACATTCGTGAGCGTCTTGAGCGTGAATTGATTCATAACGTGGCACTACGTGTAGAAGACACAGAGTCTCCTGATAAATTTAAAGTATCAGGCCGTGGTGAGCTTCACTTATCTGTACTTATCGAAAACATGCGTCGTGAAGGTTTTGAAATGGGTGTTTCAGGCCCAGAAGTTATTGTCAAAGAAGTGGATGGCAAACTACAAGAGCCGTATGAAAACGTTGTCTTTGATATCGAAGAAGAGCATCAAGGTTCTATTATGGAGCAAGTTGGTCTGCGTAAAGGCGAAATGACTAACATGGAACTTGATGGTAAAGGTCGTATGCGTATTGAAGCGACTATCCCTGCACGTGGTTTGATCGGTTTCCGTTCTGAATTCTTAACCTTAACTTCAGGTTCAGGAATTATGACATCAAGCTTCTCACATTACGGTCCACAGAAGATTGGTGATGTTGGTGGCCGTACTAATGGTGTACTTGTCTCTATGGCGAAAGGTGTTTGCCTAGGCTTTGCACTATTCAATCTACAAAAACGTGGTAAGCTGTTTGCTGAGCCACAGCTTGAAGTATACGAGGGTATGATTGTTGGTCTAAACTCTCGTAGCGACGATATGACGGTTAACCCAACTACTGCTAAGCAGTTGACTAACGTCCGTGCTAGTGGTACTGATGAAGCATTGACATTGACTCCAGCAGTGAAGTTTACGCTTGAGCAAGCACTTGAATTTATTCAAGATGATGAGTTGGTTGAGGTAACACCTAAAGCGATTCGTATCCGTAAACGTTACTTGACTGAAAGTGAGCGTAAGCGTCATGGTCGTGGTAAAAAAGGTGCTTAATATACCCATTCGATTTTAGTGAATTAATAAAAAAGGCTAACACAATGTTAGCCTTTTTTTATGCTGTTAATATAATTTTTACTTAATATATTAATTAAATTATATAAACTATAGTGTCTTAATTAAACTTATAATATGTTATATATAACTAAGGATATCAATATATGTATACAATATGGCAATAAATACGTAAAAATAGCCTTACAGCACTCAAATGATACCTATTATCAGATGGCTTATTGTGTGGCACATAAAATATAGTATACTCGAAAAAATTTTAGGAGATACATTATGAGCATGACATCAGAATTCAAAGAGTTTGCGTTAAAAGGCAATGTGATGGACCTAGCGGTTGGCGTCATCATTGGCGGCGCTTTTGCTACTATCACAAAATCTTTAGTAGACGATATTATTATGCCATTTGTCGCTTTTATTTTCGGTGGCGAGATCAACTTTAAGAATATGTTCTTAGTGTTAGGTGATGCTCCTGACGGTATTGCTATGACTTATGATGCACTTAAAGAAGCGGGTGTACCTGTATTAGCATACGGTAATTTTATTACTGTATTGATTAACTTCATTATTTTGGCGTTTATTATCTTTATGATGGTGAGAACGGTCAATAAGATGCGCCGTGCTGATGAAGTGGAAGAAGTGGTAGAAGAAGTCGTTGAGCCTTCAGAAGAGGTGCAATTGCTGCGTGAAATTAGTGCTAAGCTTAGCAATACTAATGGTTCAAAATAAAGCTATAGTCAGAAAGTCGCTACAGGGTTACTCTCTTCAAATGTAATATTAGTAGCATATGCACTCAGCTGTTTTATATCCATTTAGAGTTTTTGACTGCCTGTTATGGCGAATAAAATAATAAAAAAGGCTAACGCGAGGTTAGCCTTTTTTATTGTCATTTTACAAAGTTGTTTTTTAGAGTGTGTTCATTATTGAACGTTTTCTAATAATAACTGCTTATGGATTGACCACGACATAGTCATTGGTATTAATGAAAATTTCTGATGGTTGGTCTACCACGATACGCACGATATCATCATCCGTGACTTGTGATTTATAATAGCTGTCTTCAGCAACTGTACAACCTAAGCAACGTCCCATCGCGCTCCAAGGCTCAACAACTAGCTTTTGCTGTGCTTGAGTGGTTTTACCACCGATGACGGAGAAGGGTAGACTAACAAGATAGAGAGCCGTACCAGTGACAGCGCTCACAAGTTGTAGAGGTTTGCCTACAGCAGTATCGACCAACATGGTTTCGTAGGAAGGTCCAAAGTCCGTTTCATCAATCTCTATTGCTGCCAAGGCAGGCTGCATACTAGCGGCCATTAAACTTAAGCTTGCGGCGACAGTAAAAGCTTTTTGCTTAAATGTGCGTTGATTCTTGGCTTTAACAGTCATAACGATATCCTAAAATTCACAATTAGTATGATTGGTGGCTGCTGCTATTTTCAAAAAGAAATATCGCGGCAACGATAGCTAGGTTAAATATTACAGATAAATAAACCGTATGCACTATTTATGTAAGTGCTATTGCTATTAAAGCAAGATGCGGGCTAATAAGCAACAAAAATACGCATGATATAACGACCTTAATGAAAAAATATAAGGTGTTTTCCTAAAATAACTGTGTTGATATATTTATGGTGAATGAGATAGGCAGTAACTGTCTGAAATACTGCTCACATCGATGGTTGACAGCTCGGACAGAAAACACTTGCTCGACCGTTAAGTTTTATATTATCAAGTATGGTATTACAAGTTGGACAGGCCTTTCCTTGTCTTCCGTAAACGTTTAATGTCTGCTGAAAATAACCAGTTTGACCACTGGCAACTGTAAAGTCTTTTAACGTTGAGCCACCAAGTATGATGGCTTTTTGAAGGATGACTTTGATATGATCAACTAGTACAACAATCTGATCGTATGACAATTGATGAGCGGGTGTTGCGGGATGAATTGCTGATAAATATAAGCTTTCGGTTGCATAAATATTGCCAACACCTACCACGACCTGTTGTTCCATAATAATGGATTTGATAGGGCGTGTAATAGGCTGTTTTTTAGTTGGTAAGTTGGTGCGTTGAATGAGCTGATATAAGTAATCGGCAGTAAAATTGTCTGACAGTGGCTCAGGCCCTAAATGGTCTAATAGTTTCGTGCCATAATCTTTATACCATAACACTGAGCCAAAACGTCTTGGATCATAGTAGTGTAGCTGAGATGGTGTGTTATCAACATCATTAAAGACTATGATTAAATGGTCGTGTTTGCGTTTATCGGTACCATAACTGTGTTGCTGCAAGCTGCCAGACATGCCCAAATGAATTAACAGCTGACGTGTTTCTAACGTCGCAGCTTTGGCTGTATTACGGTTAGCATTGAATCGTGATGATGAGAAACTGAGTATCAAATACTTTGCTCTGCGCTCAACCTTATCAAGTGTAAAACCAACCAATTTATCTAAATCATCAGGCATCGCCCAGCGTAGTTTAGGTTGAAATACTTTTACATCAGCAACCTGCTGTGTTAGCAGTGGTGCAAGACTAGTCTTGGTGGTTTCTACTTCAGGTAGTTCAGGCATGATGTTTTTCTAATGGCTGTATTATTAAGTGAGTATTGTTAAGTAAATAGGCAATGCCAAGGTATTGTTTAGACGACAGCTCGACGAGCATGTAAGATACCGTGCTGTTGCTCCAATTTGGCCAGTAGCTTAGATAAATGAGCCAGTCCTGAAACCTCAATATGAAACTTCAAAAAAGCGATATTATCGTCATTACTAAGGGTTTGAACCTGACGGATATTGACGTTTTCTTTATCAATAATTTGTGTCAAATCACGCAATAGTCCTCGTCTGTCATATGCCTCTACATGAATATCAACTGGTTGATAGCGACCGGATTGAACGCGCCAAGCTGCTTCTATTTCGCGCTCTGGATCACGCTCTATTAAACGTGCATATTCGGGACAGCCACGATTGTGGACACTGACACCTCGTGACAAGGTGATATAACCAGCAATAGGCTCACCATGTACAGGGTGACAGCAGCCTGCTAAATGAACTTCAATATTATCTAATCCATCAATATGGATTTTATAAGCATCGAGTTTGTCTGCATCTCTGTTATCGACACTAAGTATGAAGTCTTCTGGAGGACTCTCAGGCTCTAGATGTAACTGACGAGAAATATGGCTAGTGAGCTGGTTTAGACCAATTTCACCAGTCACCAAGCCAACGATAATATCGTCGGTGGTATTGACATTAAAATGTTGAAGATAGTCATTTAAGTCAATGCTGTTTGGATGTACTGATAACCGCTCAAGCTCTTTGCTGAGCATTTGACGACCAATCTCGATGTTTTTATCACGGTCTTGTTTATTGAACCATTGCCTTAATTTTGAGCGTGCACGGTTGGTATGAATATAACCGAGGGATGCAACCAACCAGTCACGATTAGGTTCACGTGATGATTTGGTGATGATTTCAACTTGCTCACCTGTTTTGAGTTGATAAGTCAATGGCACATAGCGCTGATTGACTCGCGCGGCTTGGGCACGGTTACCAACCTGCGTATGCACGTAGTAAGCGAAATCAAGAACGGTGGCACCTTTTGGTAACTCGGTAATATCGCCATCACGGCTGAAGATATAAATACGTTCGAGCTCATCAAAGTCAACGAGTTGCTCCTCTTCATCGAGCTCCGTATCATCGAGTTCGTCATCTGTTAATGAAGGTGAGCGTAGCTGATTACGTGTTTCATTATTAATGGATAATAATTGACGTAGAGAGCTGATTCTCTGACTGAGATAGTTATCCTTTTTATTCTTTAGACCTTCTTTGTAATTGACATGCGCACACATGCCAAGCTCAGCCTCAAAGTGCATTTCATGGGTACGAATCTGTACCTCAAGAGATTTTTTCTCAGCAATAACAGCGGTATGTAGTGAGCGATAGCCGTTAGATTTGGGGTTGGTAATATAGTCATCAAACTGTTCAGGAATATAACGCCATAGGCCATGTACCAGACCGAGTACGTGATAACAGTCTGAAGGCGTGGTGACCAGTACCCGCAGTGCACGAATATCATAAAGCTGATCAAAGGATAAGCCTTTGAGCTTCATTTTTCGGTAGATAGAATATATATGCTTGACGCGTCCAGAAACTTCGGCTTCTATATTGGACGCTGCTAAGGCTTCATTGAGCTGGTCTTGTACACGCTGAATATAAGACTCACGCTCGCTACGTTTTTCGGAGAGGAGTTTGGCAATTTCTTTGTAGCGATCAGGTGCGAGATAACGAAAAGCTAAGTCTTCAAGTTCCCATTTAAGTTGCGCTATACCCAACCGATGCGCTAATGGTGCATAAATGGTCATGACTTCCCGTGCCACACGACTTTGCCGAGTGACACTAGAAAATGTCAGCTCACGCATAGCAAAGGTACGCTCTGCTAGCTTAATAAGCACCACGCGTACATCGTTAGTGACGGAAATAAGCATGCTATAGATATTGGATAACTGGTCACGTTGGTTGTTGACAAAGTGATCTTCCAAACGCTTATTATTTTCGATAATTTCAGACAGCTTACCCATTGCTAAGGCATCTTTGACCAAAGTAGATATATGCGATCCAAAGTTCTTTTCAATATCGGCAAGGCTTATGATTTCTTTACGTGCACTGCGATAAAGCATCGCCGCGACAAGGGCGTCTTCGTCTTGATAAAGGTAGGTCAGTATGTCGGTCATACCAATACCAGTCACATAAGCACCTGAGCGTTCAGATTCGTTGGTATTCATGTGATTACGAATGAACTCACAAGCAGCATGCAAGTTGGGTACAGAGTCTTGTCCGATACGCTTGGCCACGTTGTCTAACCAAGTAGGGACATCGATATTCACCTGATCTAAATCAATGACTTCTGGCTCTTTTTCAGCGAGAGGGTTATTTTCATCTAAAAGCGGGTTGTTGGAATATTCATTATCAAGCTCTAAATCATGACTATGTGAATCATTGCTGTGGGAATCATGACTATGGATAGTGTGTAATGCTGAACGGTCAAACGTAGTATGTAGCTTATGAGTGGTCAGCTGGTATTTTATATCAAGGGGAATTTGAGCATAGCTATTGGCAGACTGATGAGAGCGTTGGCTCGCGACCAGCTGTGCCGCAAGTGTTGCACTATCGGCTTTTGTGGTCTGTCCATCCACAAGTGGCAATCCTTCACGAATTTTTACCATAGCCGACTCCTCTTAGCTATTTTGAATTGATTATAACTGCATCTACTATACACACTCTACTACCAAACCCCAAAAATACAATCAGCGGTGTCAAAATTATTTAGTCTACGGCTCGTAGTGTTTGAACTTGTTTGACTTACTGATTTTATCTTTTGAATGCCATAAGTTTATGATTCAAAAAGTATTCACTATAAACCGATAGAGCTGCTAAAAATTTTTAGCAGCCATAAACTGTGCATAAAATATATAAAGTTATAGATATAAAACTTTCTAGCCATAAATAAAATCAACATAGAAAATTTGTTCACTATTATCTCATTTTAAGGCGACAAATCAAGCGAGGCTATGTAATGTCAGCCATTTATAAAGATAAATATCGTCAGAGAACGACTAGACCGCTATTTTTTCGAAACGGGCGATCGACTCAACATGCCCCGTATGACAGAACATATCCATCACGCCAGCATCTGTCAAACGATAGCCTTGTTCTAATAACGCCTTTGTATCACGGGCGAGCGTCGCAGGATTACAAGAGACATAAACGATACGCTCAGCATTAAATTTAGGCAAATACTGCATAATCTCCCATGCGCCAGAGCGTGGTGGATCAATCAGCAATGCATCAAACCCTTGGTTCGCCCACGGTTTGTCGGTACAGTCCTGCGTCAAGTCTTGGCTATAAAATTCGGTGTTATGGATACCATTGCGTCGTGCGTTATCTGCTGCACGCGCCGTCATGGCTTCGCTGCCTTCTACGCCGATTACAGACCCTGTCTCACCAACAAGCCGTGCTAGTGGTAAGCTAAAGTTACCCAAGCCGCTAAACAGATCCAGTACGCGCTCTCCTGTTTTTAGATCCAATAAGTCGCAGGCGAGTTTGGTCATTTTGCGATTGACCGATAAGTTTACTTGCGTAAAGTCAGTCGGAATAAACTCAAACGTCAGATCGTACTCTGGTAGCTGATAATACAAGCGCCCAAACTGCTGACTCATATCATCAGCATCGGTCAGTGCGATGCGCTGAATGCTGTCAGCCCCTTTAGATTGTAAATATAACTGCCAATTACGCTCTGCAAAAAACACTTTGAGTTTCTCTATATCAGCGTCTGACAATGGTTCTAAGTTACGCACGATAAGCGCAACGGGTTGGTTGCCATCTGGCAGCTCAGGTATCTTTTCACCCATGGCCAGTTCAAGCTGGGCAATCTTATTGCGACTCTCTAACGTACTAATGAGTGCTTTTAAGTTTTCAATTTCAAAACCAATTCTTGGGTCTAGAATGTGACACTCATTTAATTCTGCTAAGAAGTTACTTGAACGCTCGCGAAAGCCGACCAACGCTGTTTCTTTTTTGGTGACATAACGCACACCCATTCGTGCTTTGGTACGGTAACCAAGACGATCAGCGACCACGGGTTCGAGCCAGTTATCAGGTGTTACATTGGCCTGATGGATGAGCATCTCGGCCAGTACAGATTGCTTAAAGGTAATTTGGCTTTCTGGCTGCCAATGCTGCAAGTTACAGCCGCCACAGACACCGAAGTGCGGGCAGGGTGGTACGGTGCGCTCAGGATTTGGATTGGCAGTAATGCTAACGGCATCGCCTTCTTCAAAACTGCTACGACTATTGGTTATTTTGACCAACGCGCTTTCACCGGGTAGCGCAAAACTGACAAAGGTTGTTTTGCCATGTTTGTCTTCAGCATGACCATCGTCAACCCCAAAACCATTGCCATAGGTGGCAACACCGCGACCATCATGCGACAATCTATCGATGGTAAAAGGAATTGGTTCGGCATCTTTTAGGCGACGACGTGTTTTTGATGATGGTTTAGATTTTTTCTTGCTTGGCGGAACGATGATAGTTTGGCCAGCGTTGGTTTGTGACGTCGCGTCAGAGGTTATAGCCGTTTTTGAATCGGTGGGTTGCATAAACCTGCCTTAATGATAAGTAACTAAAAATGAAAGTAAAAGTGATTGCTTGTAATGCTGTTATGTCACGATGTGGGTGCAGAGGACCAATGAGCGATGAAGTCCTGATGACGCAGGTGACCATCTGCTTGAGTACACCCTGCTAAATAGTCATAGCTCTGCTGTTGCCAAGTATCAAACCCTGATGACGATAGCTGTCCGGTTAAACGCAACCAGCGTAAATATATGAGCCAAGTATTCATCACATCTGATTCGCAATAAATAGAAAGCGTTTGCCAGTCATTATTAGTGACGAGCTCGCCAATCATGCTACCGTTTAACGCTGTTTTGTCGGGTAGACCATATAAACGTGCGACGATATCCATGGCTTCGCGCCGACTGGCACCGTATTGACTAAATCGATCCATCAAATCAAGGTGGCGCGTGTGGAAGCGATTGACGTAGTTGTCAAAGCGCATGTTTTTTATACGCTCACCTTCTTCAAATAACCACGGCGCTGATAAATCGTATTGCATAGCACGATAAATAAGAACCGGAATATCAAAGCCTGAGCCATTCCAGCTGATAATCTGTGGTAGTTTTTTGAGCTCACTAAAGGCCCGAAAAAACTTGGTAAGAATCTCTCTTTCGCTCAGCTTATCCGCCGTTAGTGAAAATAAAGAAAACTGACCGTCTTTAATATATAAAGCCGAAATGCAGACGATACGCTGTAATGGCAGGCGCATAAAATCATGCCCAGCTTCTTGCATACGTATCGCAGTCAACGCGCTTAGGGTGTCTGAGTCATTGAGCCCAGCCAACTGCGGGTAGATACGCCGCGCGCCCTCAATATCGGCGACAGTCTCGATATCAAAGACCAGTATAGGGTCGGAAGGTAATGCTTGTGTCATAGATAAACCCGACTATTTATAATATTGATTCTCATAAGATTATAGCGCTGTGTTGTCTACGTTATCATTGACATTATATAAACCTGTCGATAAATAACGATCACCACGATCGCATACAATGAAAGCGATAACTGCGTCTGGGTTTTGTTTGGCAACTTGTAACGCAGCCCAAGCTGCTGCACCTGAAGATACTCCTGCGAAGATACCTTCTGCTTTTGCCAGTTTGCGCATATAAATTTCTGCAACGCGCTGATTGATATCCATCACGTCATCGATCAAAGCCGCATCAAAAATACCAGGCATATAATCTGCAGGCCAACGGCGGATACCTGCGATAGACGCTTCTTCATCAGGTTGTAGACCAATGATTTTAACGTCGGGATTTTGTTCTTTAAGATATCGTGCCACGCCTGTAATCGTACCAGTGGTACCCATTGAGCTGATGAAATGAGTAATTTTACCACCAGTTTGAGCCCACAGTTCAGGGCCTGTGCTCAAGTAGTGAGCGTGACTGTTATCAGGGTTATTAAACTGATCTAATACAATACCTTGACCCGCTGCTTGCATTTGCATCGCCAAATCTCGTGCCGCCTCAATGCCTTCATCGACTTCGATTAACGTCGCACCATAGGCAATCATGGCATCTTTGCGCTCTTGGGTTGAGTTGGTCGGCATCAATAGTGTTATCGGATAGCCACGCATCGCGGCGACCATGGCCAAAGCAATGCCCGTATTACCGCTGGTTGCTTCAATGAGCATATCGCCTGGCTTGATATCACCACGCTGTTCTGCTTGATAAATCATATTGAAAGCAGGTCTATCTTTGACAGAACCTGCTGGATTATTTCCCTCAAGCTTGGCCAGTACGGTAGCGCCATTTGTTAGTTGCTCTGTGTCAGGTAAGCGCTGTAGTTTAACCAATGGTGTCTGACCGACACAGTCAGCAAGCGTGGAGACCTGAGTAATAAAATTAGCATTTGATATGGCTGCCACGGACATAAGGTATCCTTATTAATTTTTGATATTAAGTTTTAAATATAATTTTAGTTTTCGAGTAAAGGTGTGATTACAGTTGCTATCGCGGTAAGTTAATGATTTAGTGGTTAATTGTACTACTGCCACTTCAATAAGTCGCAACAAAGCGATAGCCAGTAAAAATTTGAGTCATTATATCATTTTGTTTTTGGCTACGCTGATGGCATCAATATATTTTGTTAAATGAGTGGCGTTCGAAAATGGCTAGATAATTTAAATGATGTTAAAGCAACAGGTATTTACTATATATCAGAAGTCCCAGTAGAAGAAATCTAAGTATGCGGTTAATGGCATAGATGATGATATTTGTGTTTATAAATGCTGTTAAAATGGCTGAAGTATCTAGGGCGCATCTTCAATTCAGTCGATCTTAGACAATTTTTTATTAGGTAGGATGGTTTGCCGCTACGATTAATAGGTAGCAAACATTCCAGTAGAGAGTAACACTAGCATGGCATATAAAAAACGTTTTGATACAAGCAGTGCGTATGACCAATTAATCATATTGGTGTTTTTACCAATTTGTGTGTTGGCAGCCGTTGGCGGTATTTTGGTCTTTTATGAAACCATGCGTGCGAGTAACTCAGAGCAAGGTGTCTTGGCTGAAGCGGTGCTTATTCGTTATACACCAGTGATTGCCGAGCTCATTCCTGAATTATTAGAGCAAGAGCAAAAGCAAGTTACTAGCGAAATTTATATAGGTGATACGCCTCAGACGGTTATCACAAAGCTTGAAGATATCCAAGATAAGCTGGGTCGAATGCAGTCGGAGCAACACGTACAGCGTATTGCTATTATTGACGAAAACAATCAGGTGCTTACCGCCGTTGGTTACGGATTAGATGAAGCGTGGCCATCCATCGATACCAAAGAAAGCTTCTTGTCACAAAAGCAAACACCGATTGGTACTGCTTATGGCAGTGTGCTAGGCGATTTTGAAGGACAAAGACTGTGGTTATTAATCGATATGGATAACGAGCCGCTTTATATTGCGCGTTATCGTATTGCCATGGCGCTAGTGATTACTGGTTTGTTCACGATATTGATTTTATTACTCAGTTTAAATATTTATTCAAAGCGCTGGATAACACCAATCTATGAGTTACGTTTGCAGCTACAACGCACTCATGTAGATAATTTGTATTATCCCATTCCGGTTGAATCAGATGGTGAGCTCAATCTGCTGCAGCAAGATTTGGTCAGGACATTCCGCCGTTTGCATATGAGCTTTCAAGAGCTTAAGGATCATGCAGAGCAAACGGAAGATGATTTACGTTTGGCCTTTGACGAGATGGAAATGCAAAACATCTCTATTCGAAATGCGCGTGATGCCGCCATATCGACCAGTCAAGCCAAGTCTGCTTTTTTGGCCAATATCAGTCATGAGTTGCGTACACCACTTAACAGTATTGATGGTTTTATTAATCTATTAGCACGTCATGGTGAGTTAAATCCTGAGCAAGATTTGTATGTGCACACCATACGTAAGTCTTCAGCTCATTTGCTAGCATTGGTAAATGATGTTTTGGATTTTTCCAAAATTGAAGCAGGTAAATTGGTACTCGATCGCCATGAGTTTGACCTCTATGACACCATTTATGATGTGGTAGATATGCTCTCGCCAGTAGCAGCAGAGAAAGGTTTGCGCATGGCGGTGCTGTTTTATAACGATGTACCGATGCGTATCAACGGTGATGCTCTGCGTCTCAAGCAGGTATTGACCAATATTGTGGGCAATGCCATTAAATTTACTGATACTGGAGATGTGGTCGTACGGGTGAGCTTGGATGATCACCGTGACAACTACCTGATGATTAGTATACAAGATAGTGGAAAGGGTATTTCTGTAGAAGATCAAAAAATGCTGTTTCAGAGCTTTAGTCAAGGCGATCCATCTATCACTCGTCAATACGGTGGTACAGGACTGGGTCTGGTCATCTCCAAGCAGTTGACTAGGCTGATGGGCGGTGACATTGGCTTTCATGACAATGCGCAAGAAAACATCGCCAATCAGGGCGCGACGTTTTGGTTTCGTATGCCAGCCCATGTCGATGTACTAGAAGCAGCCACTGGTCAAACGATTGAACTGCCAGTCTTGGCACCGCTTGCGAGTGAGACCGATGAGTTTAATGTGTTGGTATGGATTAATCATGCCGCCTCTATCCAAGTGCTCAAAGCCAGCTTGCAATATTTACCGATTACACTGACCCAAGCCAACTCATTGCCAGGTGTGCTTGAATCATTAAAAGAACGCGGTAATTATTGGGACTGGGTCATCGTTGATGATGATACACAAGACGATATGATGGCGCTGCTCAAACAGATTCGCTTGCATTACCAAGGCAAGCTTGCGGTATTTGGTTATCAAGTGGCTGCGGATCAGGCACTATTGAATCGCTATCATGCCAATATTTTGTATGAACCATTGGATAAAAGACAGCTCTACGCCATGCTAGATACGCAAAAGCGGACTGTACCAACCAGTTTGCAAGAACCACGTTGGAAAGGGGTAACGGTTCTAGCAGTCGATGATCATCTACCCAACCTACTGGTATTAGATGCTTTGTTGAGTGAACTTGGTATTCATGTTTTGACAGCAAGTAGTGGTTTTGATGCCATAGAGATTATCAGTAAGCAGCAGATTAAACACACCAAATTATCGAAAAATGATAAGCAGAGTCTGTCAAGTAAAACTCAGCTCTCTAAAGCGGAAGCTCGCGATGAAGCGAATAAAAAATCTAATAGTACGCTTTTTGAAGATGCAAATACCGAAGATAAAACGGCTATTCAGGGTAAAGATAATATTGATTTAATATTTATGGATATTCAAATGCCACGTATGTCAGGGCATGAGGCAGCGCGTCAGATTCGCGATATTGAAAGTGATGATAATCATACCCCTATTATAGCGCTGACAGCGCATGGCTTAGCGGATGAACGAGATAAACTGATCGCCAGTGGCATCAATGATTATGTTGGTAAACCTATTAGCCAACCGCAATTGCTACAAGTACTACAAAAATGGCTTGGACGGACATCGAACACATCAGAATTAATGGTGCTGCCTAGCACAGATTTACAAAGCGTTGACTTGTATGATGGTGAGGTATCAGAGACAGAGACAGAGACAGAGACTGGTGTTATCGATTCGGTCACTAGTCACTCAATGAGTAATAGTATTCAGCCTCATGATTTGCAAAATAGAGATGCTGAAATACAGTCAACTTGGCCCTCTGATTCTGCTACTAAAGCTTACACCATGGTACAAGGAGATGAAACCGATAAGAATGATGCATCTGATATCACAAACCCACAAAAAATCACTCGTCCTTTATCATTGAAAAAAATTCGTGACAATTACCTACGTGACAGTCAGCCTCGTGACGACTATAGGCGAGAACCATCACGTGAAACCCAACCTCGTTATGAAGGTCTACATTTAAATAAACATGGACAGGTACCATTATTGTCTGCACCGAAAAAACCAATAGGTAGTTCTCATGATGAGCGGATAGCATATACAGAGTCAGGAGATTACGATCAAGGAATTAGAGGTTTAGAGGTTTTGGATTGGCAAGATGCATTGCATCGCTCAGCAAATAAACCTGATTTGGCAGCCAAGCTTATTATTATGATGCTTGATACGATTAATGATGAAAAACAGGCACTAGCCCAGGCATGGGAAAAGAGAGACCGCAATATGCTGGCACAAACTGCTCATCGTATATTAGGCGGTAGTCGTTATACAGGTGTGCCACAGCTACGTCAGGCCAGTCAAGATTTAGAAGATAAGTGTTTATTGAATGTACAGCATACCACCCCTGCACAGTTTGCTATGCTTGAGCCGTATTACGAGGCGCTAATGTTAGCGTTAAATAACTTACAGGTGTTAGATTTATCTGGCTATCCTCAGCTGACTTATCATCGCTTGAGTGAAAATGATATGACCTGGAAAATGATCTAACAGAATAATTATATAGGAATACCATAGTAAAGTGAGTGCTCTAGTGGTTCTTTGACTATATTGTACCGTCACAGTCAGTTATTGCTGAGGTAGGGTAGAGATAAGCCTGTTAGTATCATTGTTATCGGCGCTATATTTTATTCATTCATTAATAAGGATTGTTATGAAACCGATTGCTACTTACAAGTATGAGACCTTACAAGTTGGTATCACTGATAATATATTAACGGTCACTTTGAATCGCCCACACAAAAAAAATGCCATGAGCTTCAAAGTAGTGAACGAGCTGATTGCTTTGGCAGGTCGTATTAGCAAAGATCAAACGATACGAGCGGTGATATTAAATGGTGCAGGAGGCACGTTCTGTGCGGGTATTGATTTGGGTGATTTGAATCATCCAAAGAATAAAGCTTTTGCTTTTTGGGAGTTAGTAAAACCATGGCAGAGCGCTTTCCAACGGGTATGTTTGGTGTGGCGTGATTTACCTGTCCCCGTTATTGCAGTCTTAGAAGGCTACTGTATTGGAGCAGGGCTGCAACTAGCGCTTGCTTGCGATGTGCGTATTAGTCATCCTGATTGTCAGCTCTCTATCATGGAAGCTAAATGGGGACTGGTACCTGATATGGGCTTAACGCAATCAGCATTTGGCGTCGTGCGTGAAGATGTCTTAAAAGAGCTGGCTATGAGCGCGCGTATTATTGATGCTGATGAAGCTCAGGCATTAGGTCTAGTGAGTCATTGTGGTGACAACCCACTTGAACAAGCCAAGCAGCTCGCTACGGAGTTTTCTGAGCGCTCACCTGATGCGGTGCTGGCGAGTAAACGTATTATCAATGCCATGCATCATCAGCCTGCGACAACGTTATATAAAGAAAAAGTATGGCAGCTCAAAATGATGCTCAGTCGTAACCGCAAGCTGGCACTTAGAAAAGCCAAGCAAGCCAGCACCTCGTTTGGCAAGCGTCAGTTTCGTTAAT
>NZ_JBQSVP010000016.1:0-43731 GCF_052376345.1 Psychrobacter sp. AOP5-GZ1-6
CTATATAAGAAATAATAGACATAAAAAATCCCAGTCACCGTATGATGACTGGGATTTTTTATGGAAATAACTTTTTCGCTGTTAAGATGCTTAACCCTTCTCGGTCAGCAGTTTAATACCCAAACCAAAAAATATTATGCCGCTAATCTTGTTTAATAAAGTTTCGATAGACGGTTTTTCACGCAGGCTTTTGCTAAAGCGTGACGATAACAGCGACAGACAAGAAAACCAGATAAAACCAGTGATAGCAAAGGTAATGCCCAACATCAAAAATGACAACATGCCATAAGCATAGCTAGAGTCAATAAACTGGGGAAGAAAGGCTAGGAAAAATAGCGCGACCTTCGGATTAAACACGTTGGTTAATACGCCTTGTTTATAAGTTTTCCAGCCTTCTTTATTCTGATTGCTGGCAATACTTTGGTCGCTAGCTAAGCTATTTGCTATCGAGCTTGAGTTTTTGCTTAGCAGCATTTTTAGACCCAAATAGCACAAGTAAGCCGCCCCAATGTATTTAACGATCATAAATGCCATTGGTGAGCTGGCGAGCAATACTGATAATCCTAAGGATGCCAATAGCGTATGTACCAAAATACCTGAGGTAATGCCTAGTACAGAGTGAAACCCAGCGGTCTGTCCTTGTGAGACACTACGAGTAATAATATAGATACTGTCAGTGCCTGGCGTTAGGTTTAATAAAATCGCCGCTAAGATAAACCCTAGATAATTTTCGATACCAAACATTGCAATCACTTCCCTTTAGTCACGCTAAGCCTCATCATTTATCGTATGTGGCTGCACTTTATAAACACGCTTATTAGATCGATAGTAACGAGTATTAGATAAGTTGGCAATAGCGCTATTAGCAGTATGCTAGCAGCTATTAATAATAAGCTAACGACAGCGGAATAGAGGGTGTTAAGAAACCAATAGACATAAAAAATCCCAGTCACCGTATGATGACTGGGATTTTTTATTGTTCGCTTATTAGCCTAACCTGATGCTAAGCAAAAGTGCTAATAAGTGACGCCGAATAGTGGCGTCCCCAGGGGGATTCGAACCCCCGTTACCGCCGTGAAAGGGCGGTGTCCTAGGCCTCTAGACGATGGGGACGCATAGAGTGTCATAACTAAGGGTTACAACGGTACTTCACAATATCAGATGGCTTATTATAAATAAGCATTGCCTAGGTGCTGATATCGTACTTTAGCGAGTATTGATAATGTAGCATCTGTTGATGCTAATCTTTGCTATAAATAGCATGGTGGAGCTAAACGGAGTCGAACCGTTGACCCCTTGCATGCCATGCAAGTGCTCTACCAACTGAGCTATAGCCCCTCGCTAAGAGTGTGCGTATTTTATGTAAGAGCGGCAGCCTTGTCAACTACTATTTTTAAAATAATTGGTTTTTTTCATATAAAGATAATGATTTAACCATTTTTAGGCCATTTATAGTCTAAATTGAGGACAGGCCCTAATCTTATTCTATTGTTTTATGATGAATATAAGCTGATAGTGAGCCAAAAAGAGGCAGAAAAATATCACGGCTATACAAGATAACCGTAATATTAAAACCAGCTTAATAGCGTTATTTGTTCCACAGCCCTTTGATAGCTTCCCACTGTTGAGAGAGTAAATGGTTACTGGGTTTATCGTCTTTATTACTTGTTGAGTCAGATGGCGGCAGGACATGCTCATAGTAAGTGTTTTTGAGGAGATGACGTAATATGCTTTCGCCAATAAAGCCTTTACCATCATTGAGCGTGTTCGCCGCTCTCAGTAAGTGACGGATATCATATTGTGAAGGATCAATATCGGGCACTTGTTTTTTGACATCAAGTAATGAGTAAACAGCAATACGAGCCGTGCGAACAGAGCTTTCGACGGTAAACACCACGTCATTATTGGTTTCGACGAACTGTCCTACCAGTCCTAAATTGGTACAGCCTTTGGGTACAATATCAGGGCGATCGCCTTTGGCTCTAGGCATAAACATTGAGGTAATATAAGGCATATATGCCGTTTTGACGATGGTATTGTCTATGACATTATCGCTCTCACTACTGATTCCCAAATGATAACAAAGCTCGCTTAAAATCTCGCTACCCGTACATTTAGGCATAGGTTTTTTAACATGATTGCCCTCTTTATCCATCAGTAAACTGTATACCCAAAGCACTAAAGTGTCTTTTGGCTGATCAGGGAAATGTGGTTGGCGGTTACAAGTAAAGCTCATGAGCCAGTTTGAATCCGTAAAGGTAATGATGCCACCTGTGGCTGTTTTACCAGAGTAGGGGTCATTAACCGACAAGGTTTTAAGCTTATTCGTCAGCGCTGAAGGCTTGCAGGTCAATGTCGCTGACATCCAAGAAGACTGATCGACATGAGTATTGAATTTTTCAGGATGCCCAAAGACTGTAGATTTTTTTGCTAAGTTATTCCAAAGTTGCCAACCAGATGATTGACCCATGGTGTCTTTATTGAAGTCTAATTTTGGTGAGGTCTCGTTATCGCCATAACGGGTGTCTTCAGTCATGGAGCCTGTGGTAACAATGACAAAATCTTTATCCGTTATTGAGATGTTGGCAGGTTTGCCAGCTGTTTGAGCGATAATCGTGCGAACTTGTTTTTTAGCAGTGTCATCAGCGGTACCATCAACATCAACATCAACATCAATGTCTAAGTCGGTCACTAGCGTGTCGTATTGAAAGTTGACGCCTTTTTCGATCAAGTAGTTACGTAATGGTAGGACGAAACCATCGTACTGGTTGTATTTTGGGAATACCAGCGCAGACATATCATGCAGACCATCTAAGTCCTGCAAAAACCGATGCATGTAAAGCTTTAATTCTAGCAAGCTATGCCAGTTTTCAAAGGCAAACATAGTCCGCCAAAACGTCCAAAAGTTACTATTAAGAAAACGCTCACTAAAGTAATCTTCAACAGTCAGATCATCCAAGGTTTCTTTACGTTTTAGTAGTAGTCGGATGATTGCTAGCTGGTCTGCTTTAGCCAAGCCAAAATAGCTAAAATCTTTTATCTCACCCTGATTATGTAGTAAACGAGCAATAGAATAGTTGGGGTCATCGTCGTTGACAATGCGATACTCATCTAACGTACTGTATGGCTCAGGCATTTCAAGTGCGGGTATGTCTTGAAATAAATCCCAAAAATTCTCGTAAGTAAACTCCATCTCGCGACCACCGCGAACCATATAACCGCTTTCTGCTGTACCTTTGCCGTCTAGCGAACCACCCGCTATGTCTAACTTCTCTAACAAAGTGATGTTTTCTGCAGGAACTTTGCCATCTCTGATACTGTAGTAGGCACTTGCTAGCCCTGCGATACCACTACCCACAATGTATACTTTACTGTCTTGATAGGCGTCAGTCGGTCTGCCGATATTGCGCTGATAGTTACCGATTTTGTCCGCGAAAGGTAGGCTTTGCGAGGGGCTGTTATGAAAATAAGTGCTACTAGCATCAGGCTGATGTGTAAAGCTATTGGTTTTATTATTGTGATTATTAAATGCTAAGTCTTCATTAAGGTTATTTTGGTTATCACTCATTGTTTATCTCCATTATGGATTAAATAAAATGAATTATTACTTGATGACAACTTAATAATACGCCTAATGGCTACCTTCTAACACTACAGTTTTAGACTATAGTATTCACATTTTTTATCAGATTGATTTTATGAGCAATTTTAATGTTTTTGATGTGCGATGCCTGAATATCGCTAGATTTGGTGGCATCGCATTCATCGAATCATATGTATGAGCACTAATTACCGTGATGAGTACTAACTAGCGCGGGTTTTGCTTGAGAGCGATTTCTTTGATGGCTTTGTCGGTAAAAAACTCTTCTTCGCTGCCATCAGAAAATAGGATTACACAGCACTCAGTAGGGACATACTGTCCGCCTTTTTCTCTGACGGTTCTGACACCTTTGAAGCCAGTGATTTCAAACGCATTTAATTTACCTAGGTTATGCTTGGTATAGCCACAGTAAGTGGTGTATATCCATTTTAAATCGTCAAAATCTTGGCCTGTTGTCAGGGTGAGTTTTGCGTCAAAAAGCTCTTTTACGATCGCATCATAGTATTTCTGTGCTTCTTTTAGGGTATTAAAGACATAATCTTTGCTTTCTATCGTGACGGTTTTGGCGGCCATTTTGACTCCAATTAAGAGGTTTAATCGTATGAGAGTAGTGATGTTGATTAAGAATAAAAAAGGGTCAGAACTGGCCTGACCCTTCTAAATATGACAAGTTTAGCTCATTGGTTATTTAGCAGATAAGTCATTCAGCTTTTAAACTATTCAGCAGCCAAAAAATCCGGTAACTCAGCCGCTTGTTTCTCTAGCTTTTTCAGTTTCTTTTTGCCAAGGCCACCTAATACATCAACCGCATGACGCAAGCGAGTCAGCGTCATGTCAGCACCGATAATTGCCATAGAGTTCATGACTGGCGTCGATGAGGTGCTACCAGCGATAGCGATAAAGAACGGCGCCATAAAGTCGCGCATCTTAATATCGAGGTGAGCGGCCAGACCTTTTAGCGTGGCATAGATGTTTTCTTCTGACCACGTTGGTAGCACTTCAAGCTTCCAAAGCGCGAACTGCAGCATCTCGATGATTTGCTCAGGTGTGAGCGTTTTATGCGTAAAGCTCTCAGCAGTGATATCAGGTAGGTTCTGGAAGTAGAAACCACCCCAATTAACTGCATCAGACAGTAACTCAATACGTGGCTGAATCGCTGCTGCGATAGCCGTTAACTTATCGCTGTTGCTGGCCCATTCTAGGATTTTATTTTTTAGTTGCTCAGGCGTGAGTGCACGTAGCCATTCGCTATTTAGCCAGTTGAGCTTTTCGATATCGAAGATAGGACCGCCGAGCGACACACGCTGAATATCAAAGCTGGCAATCATCTCATCTAGAGTGAATTGCTCAGCATCATTAGGCATCGAGTAGCCCATACGGCCGAGGTAGTTGAGCAGCGCTTCAGGCAACACGCCTGCATCACGATAGTAGGTGATAGAGGTTGGGTTTTTACGCTTAGACAGCTTTGATTTGTCAGGGTTACGCAGCAATGGCATATGGCAAAGGGTAGGCATCTCCCAACCAAAATATTCATACAGCAGTTGATGCTTAGGTGCAGAGTTTAGCCATTCTTCGCCGCGCATAACGTGGGTGATTTCCATCAAGTGGTCATCGACGACGTTGGCCAGATGATAAGTAGGCATGCCATCAGTTTTGAGCAGCACTTGCATGTCTACCTGTGCCCAAGGAATCTCAACCGTACCGCGCAGCATGTCATGTACTTGGCAAATGCCTTCGGTTGGTACATGCATACGAATGACGTATGGTTTGCCATCGGCGACCATTTTGTCTGACTCTTCACGTGATAAGTTGGCATAACGGCCATCGTAACGAGGGGTCTCGCCATTGGCCATTTGTGCCGCACGCATCGCATCTAGCTCTTCGCTGGTACAAAAACAGCGGAAGGCATGACCACTATCTAGCAGCTGCTCAGCATGTTTTTTGTAGATATCGCCGCGTTCGCTTTGACGATAAGGGGCATGTGGACCACCGATGTCTGGACCTTCGCTCCAATCGAGGCCTACCCAACGCAGCGCATCCAAAATCATTTGTTCAGATTGCTCGGTTGAGCGCGTTTGGTCAGTGTCTTCGATACGCAAAATAAACTCGCCGCCATTCGCTTTAGCAAAGGCTAAATTAAATAGTGCAATATAAGCTGTGCCTACATGAGGAAAGCCAGTTGGTGAAGGCGCGATACGAGTACGAATAGGGCGCGTTGATGCTTGGGTCGATGGTTGCGTCATAAGAATCTCAGAGTGTGTTTATTGATAAATGTATTGGTTAACGAGTCTAGCAATGAAAGAGGGTAATAAAAAACCGCAATGATAAATATATATGACAAATATGAATGAAATATTTGCAAAAATACAGATGAAACAATAGCTGTCAAAGCCAAAAAATAGCGTAAAATATAGCGCTAGTATAACAGAGAGATGGGATATTTTTAATGAAAAGCCCGTCTAGCGCTTGACTACAGATATATCCTTGCGATAATAATGCTAGGCAAGACATAACTTGTTTATTTTCATCTGATTTTTTACTATTACTGGCCAATATGGTCGCCATCTACTGAGTCGTTTGTGTCACTATTAAATAATAAGCCAGAAAAAAAGCCACTATCTAACGTAAATCATTCTGAAACTGCTGACGATACCCACTCTGATGAATTAAGTTTTGTTCATGATGCCGTACTTTTACCAGAGACAGTCGCGGCAGTGTTGGATGTCAAATCCCTGCCTAAGCAAACAGGCAGCGAGGGTAAAGGCAGTGATGATAAAAGCAATAACGACCAAAATAGCTTGAAGGTAAGCGGTATCTATGTCGACGCCACCTTTGGGCGCGGTGGTCATAGCAGGTTATTATTAAGTCAACTTGCCGATGATGCGCAGCTGATTGTTTTTGATAAAGATCCGACAGCCATTAGCGTGGCTCAAGAACTGGCAAGTACTGATCGCCGCGTAAAAGTGGTTCATGACAGCTTTGCGACACTGACGGACAGCTTAGCTGCGATGGGCATTACTGAGGTGGACGGGCTAATGGCGGATTTGGGTATTTCCTCACCGCAAATCGATGATGGCAGTCGTGGCTTTAGTTTTATGCGTGATGGCGCGGTCGATATGCGCATGGATACCAGTCGTGGACAGTCAGTCGCCCAGTGGCTAGAAACAGTCGATGATGAAACGTTGGCCAATGTGCTTTATGAGTTTGGTGAGGAGCGTCATAGCCGCCGTATCGCCCGTGCCATCAAACAGATGGACAGTTATGAGTCGACGCTTGAGTTGGCAGAGGTTATCAAAGTTGCGCATCCGAACTGGCAGCGTGGCAAACATCCAGCGACCCAAAGTTTTCAGGCCATGCGAATTTTTATTAATAATGAGCTTGGTGATGTTGATGCCTTTTTGGAGCAAAGCATTCCTATTTTAAAGTCAGGCGGACAGCTAGCCGTGATTAGTTTTCATTCGTTAGAAGATCGCCGTATCAAGCAGTTTTTGCAGCGGCATAGTAAAGGTCAGTATCCAGAAGACGAAAACCTACCGATGCCGCCCAATCGCCCGCGTTATTTTAGTAAACCAAAACGCGTCGGTCCAAGCAAAGCAGAAACCAGTCAAAACCCACGCTCGCGTAGTGCGTGGTTGCGACTGGCAACACGTACAGATGTCGATTACCTACCTGTTACTGAGCAATAACTCTTACTTAAGTGATAAGTACTAGGACATGTGTTGTTTCTAGCACGTGACGGGTTGTCTTAATGCTTACGCAGCTGTTAAAAAGCTGTAAACATTATCTGATAGGCTCGGCAATTGCTTTCTTGTTTGTTTACATTTTGATGGTGCTGACGGCTAATGAGTTTTTATCACTCATAGACGATTATCGCTTTTTACATTTTGAAGTTCACTTTTTGAGATCGTCATGGCAATATCTGACAAACCGACAAACCGTCGCGCTGCATCATCTTATAACCCCGATATCGGCGAATTGTTTGTGCGCCGATTTAATGTGGTTAGCATTTATGTGGTGGTGCTCTTGCTGCTAGCAGCGGCGATTATATGGAGCGGTATCAAAACTGCCGAAGGCGTCCAGCAATACCATCAGGATTATAAAACCTTGCAAGACATGAAAAAGCAAGAGCGCAAGCTTCAAGTTGAACACCAACGTTTACTCATTGAGCAACAGACGTTTAGTGCGACCCCGCAAATCGCCAGTCGGGCAGTATCTGAGTTAGGTATGTTTTCACCGACGCTCAAAGACAAACTCATTATTCAACCAGGTGCATCGACTGCGCTAGTGCCAGTTGTTGACGAGCCAGATGTAGATGACGCCACTGATAGTTCAGATGTATATGAATCAGATGCAGATACGTCGCCTAGTTCTGGCTCAGAGGAGGCAGGACAATGAGTGATAAAAAATCCAATGCACCAAAAGGCAAGGGCACTGCGAAAACGCCTAGAAAAAAACCTGCTAGTGGCAAAGTCACCAAACCATTGCGTCCTGCAAGTGCGGCTAAATCTGGGCAAACCAGCAGTAAGGCTGAACGTAAAGGATCTGGCAACCGTAAAGCCAAGTTATTTGATCGTCTAAAAAAGAATGATACAGAAGGTGCTTATACCAGCGTTAAAAACCAAAAAAGCAAAAGAGGGTTTTTGGGCAAGGCGTCAGGGGCTTCTTCGCGTGGTGGCTTCGATCAGGATAAAAACCGTTTTCGTACTATTTGGGCTATTGCACTTATTATATTAGGCTTACTGATCGCACGAGCTTACTATTTACAAGTCGCTAATGCGCAGTTCTATCAAGATAAAGGCGATGAGCTCATTACCAGCACACGCACACAAAAATCCTATCGTGGCATGATTACAGATCGTAATAACTTACCGTTAGCTGTCAGTGCACCACTAGCCACCGTTTCTTTCAGCCCACATGATTATGCTCGCGAATATTATGAGCTCAAGCGTATTATTCTGACCAATCCTGATAGTCCACAACTGATTGCTCGTATGCAAAAGCGCTTAGATGGTATGGATTTAACCAAACTGGCTGCGGCAGCGAATATTTCAGTCAGTAAGCTAGAAAAAGTCACTGCAATCGATGACAGTATAGATGTTACCGATGAAGCAGCGGTTAAGGCTGTACTGCCGTCTGGTCCGGGATCGCATTATCTACCACTATTGAACAAAGTCACGCCTGAGATTGCTCAGAGTGTCAGTTCGCTTGATTTTCCTGGTGTCTATGAAAAAAGCTTCTTTCAGCGTTATTACCCGCAGCCACAACCGAACTCGCAATTGCTTGGATTTATGGGCCAAAACGCCAATGACCCTGATGGTGGCTATGAAGGTCGTGCTGGAATCGAACGTCAGTACGAGAAAGAGCTGGCGGGCGAGGATGGTCAAGTATTGGTACTAAAAGATGCCAAACAGAACAGCCTGAAAGAGATCAAACAAATTGAGCCAGAAGTTCCTGGCAAAGACGTGGCATTGACTATTGATTCGCGTCTTCAGTACTTACTCTATAAAGAACTAGAAAAAGCAGGGCGCTTACAGAGGGCACGTTGGTCGACAGGGATGATCGTCGATGTACAAACGGGTGAGGTACTTGCATTATCGACCTGGCCATCATTTAACTCAAATAATTTGAATGAGATGACCGGTGAAAATCAGCGTAATAGAGCAGTATTGGATGTCTTTGAGCCTGGCTCAGTCATGAAGCCATTTACGGTTGCTGCTGCTTTAGATTCTGGCAAGTATACGTCTACTTCTTTAATTGATACCAATCCTGGATCTATTCGTGTGCGTGGCTATACTATTCGTGACCATAATAACTTAGGCATGATTAATTTGGCTACGTTGTTGCAGAAATCTAGTAACGTCGCTTCTACTAAGATTGCGTTGTCGTTACCAGCTGATGCTATCAGCAATATGCAAAGGCAGTTTGGCTTTGGTGAAAAGACACCACTTCAATTCCCTGGTGAGGGCAAAGGTATGGTTGTCACACCAAAAGAAAAAGAAACGGCAAGGCGTGCAACTGTCAGTTATGGCTATGGTCTACAAGTAACTGTGGCACAGATAGCGCAAGCATACTCAGCATTGGCTGCAGGTGGGGTGATGCATCCTTTGACATTAATCAAAGATGATAAGGCGCAGCCAAGCAAACGTATCATGGAGCATGAACAAGCGATGTCGATTGTTCAAATGCTGGAAAGTGTCACTGAGCAAGGTGGTACGGCAAAAGCCGCCGCTATCGACGGTTATCGTGTCGCGGGTAAAACAGGAACGTCGCGTCGTATCAATCCAGACGGTGGTTACTATAGCGATCAATATCGTAACGTCTTTGCTGGTATAGCACCTGCGTCCAATCCAAGGCTCGTCGGCGTGATGCTGATCGAAGATCCACGTGGTCAGATTTATGCTGGTTTGACAGTCGCTCCAGTCTTTCATAATGTTATGAAAGAGGCACTACGCCTATATAATGTACCATTGGATAAGCCGTTAAAAACTGAAAATTGATGATCTTAGATGTTGGTTCATGAATGTTTTTTAATATTTAACCTTTAACTCTTTAATTTGTTTTAACCGTTTAGGATTTGCCGATGACTATCTTATCGCCCAACAATACGACTGTTACCTTGCAACAGCTGATTCAATCTAGTGACAGTGGCAAACATGGTTTACAACAGTTATCAATGGCGATAGTAGCGGCATCTAAAGCACATATAGCGATTCAAGATACATCTAACCATACGGACATGGCGATCAACACCCCATTTCAGCAGTTTCGTCTAGATAGTCGTCAGTTAGAGACAGGTGATGTATTTGTTTTATTAAAAAGCCAGACTGAAAATGATCAAAAAAGTCGTGATTACCTATATCAAGCCGCTAAAAATGCGGCTTTTATCCTATCAGAAATAGACCCTGTCATATTACTCGCTATGATTGATGACCCTAGCGAGCAGCAGTCATTAGCGGCGTTAAAGTGTCCAGTGCTATATGTCCCGAATATCCGTGATTTTTTAGGTGATTTGATTCAAGCGCGTTTGCAGTATCAGCAACCAGTCGATTTACCCGATGTCGTTGCGGTAACGGGTACCAATGGCAAAACCACGATCAGTCAATTGGTAGCACAATTAACACAGCTGACGGGCATGAGTAGTGCCGTGATGGGGACAGCAGGTAATGGTCGACTTGGTGCGCTGCAACAAGCCAGTCATACCACTGGTGACGCCTTGGCTGTTCAGCAATTTTTATATCAAATGGGTTTAGAGAACGCTGAGATATTGGCCTTGGAAGCCAGCTCGCACGGGTTAGATCAGCAGCGCTTGCAAGGCATGCCCGTGTCTGTGGCGATTTATACCAATTTGAGTCGCGACCATTTAGATTATCATGCTGATATGGCAGAATATGCAGCGGCAAAGGCCAAGCTTTTTGATAGCAAACATTTCCCTGATTTGACCCATGCCATTATTAATATCGATGATGAGTATGTGCAGGTGATGATCGATACAGCAAATGCCAGCGGTCTAACGGTCTGGACTTATAGTTTAGATCCATCAAAAGCAGCAACTTTTGTAGCGACTGAAATCAAACCGAGCTTACAAGGTGTTGAAGTTTGTTTGTGTGCTGATTTTGGTGGTGAACGCCAGAGCCGTACACATATTATCAGTCCATTATTGGGACGTTTTAATGTGGCAAACTTGCTTGCTGCTATTGGTGCTGTGGTTGCTTTAGGAACTGATTTGGATCGTATTGCCACAGTGGTACCGAAGTTGCAAGGTGCGGTGGGTCGTATGCAGCGAGTGCCTTCGAATGATGGCTGTTTTATCGTGGATTATGCGCACACGCCTGACGCGCTCAGCCAAGTACTAGCCAGTTTAAAAACGCATTGCAAAGGCCAGTTGTGGGCCGTGTTTGGCTGTGGTGGCGACCGTGATACAGGCAAGCGCCCATTGATGGCACAAGCAGGACTATCAGGTGCAGACCGTGTCATATTGACAGCGGACAACCCACGTACAGAAGATCCCAGTGCGATTTTGCAAGATATGCAAGCAGGAATGAGTACAGAACAATATCAGCGAACCCATATCGAACCTGCTCGTCAAGCAGCAATTGAATATGCCGTCTGTCATGCAGCGGCTGACGATATCGTCGTTATCGCTGGTAAAGGTCATGAAACCTATCAAGAAATAAACCATATTCGTTATGATTTTGATGACAGTGTTGTATTGCGGCAAACACTAGAGCAAGCCGGACGAGCATAGCAAGTTGGCATATGTCTCAATATTTTTGACGGCCTCATCAGTATCTGAAGATTTGATTTTTATAAAAACTAAGTAGTCATCATATAAGGTAATCACTATGACAGCCGACGACGATAATACCATTCAGGCGCAAGGGCTGTATGTCTGGCAAGTGGATAATCTACTTGCCGCGACAGCATCGCTTGATGGTCATTGGCAGCTATCACCAGAAAAAATAAGCGCAGGGCAGACAGTGCTATCAAAAGATGCGGTCAGTAGTAACCGTATTGCCACTGATACCCGGACGATAAAAGCAGGTGATATATTTTTAGCGCTCAGCGGTGATAACTTTGATGGCCATGATTATATTAATTTGGCTGCATCAAAAGGTGCAGTGGCTGCTATCGTGTCGCGGCCTATCACTATCACTGATCCAAATAATATTCCACAGCTAGTAGTAAGTGACACTCGTCTCGCGTTAGGGCAGTTGGCTGCCTATCGTCGTCAGCAGCATACCGACCTCACTGTGATTGCGATTACAGGATCTAGCGGTAAGACCACCTGCAAGGAGATGCTTGGTAGTATCTTTGGCAGATTGGCACCAACCTTGATTACCCGTGGTAATTTAAACAATGATTTGGGTGTGCCGATGATGCTCCTTGAGTTATCTGATCATCATCGTTATGCCATCTTAGAGTTGGGCGCTAACCATATTGGTGAGATTGCTTATACAACTGAGATTGTTCAGCCTGATGTGGCTTGTATCCTAAATATCGGTACTGCGCATTTGGGTGAGTTTGGTAGCCGTGAAGGTATCTGCCAGACCAAAGCAGAGATTTATAGCACATTAACCGATACTCAGTTTGCTATCGTGCCTGATAAAGATGACTTTGCCAATCAATTGCGCCGTATCGCGGAGACGCATACCTCACATGTGATTGGTTTTGGTAATACGGATGTGAGTGCGAGCCATTTAGATGTCGAGCCCGAACGTAGTGAGTTTAAGCTACATATTGGTAACCAAGTACAGGATATCACTTTGCCGCTAGCAGGAGAGCATAATGTCAATAATGCTTTGGCAGCTGCAGCATGCGCTCATGCCTTAAATATCGCGGTAGACGATATTGTCATTGGGCTTGAAAATGCCCGTCCAGCCAAAGGTCGTTTGAACAGTCAGCTGCTCGGCATGCATCGATTGATTGATGACACTTATAATGCCAACCCGCATTCAGTCCGTGCAGCTGCCAAAGTGTTGGCAGCGCAAACAGGGACGCAAGTCATGGTTTTAGGTGATATTGCTGAATTGGGTGATGCGGCAGTTAGCGAACATCAAAGTTTGGGACGTACGATAGCGACCACGGGTATTGATGCTTTACTGTGTGTGGGTGAGTATGCGCCTTATACTGTAGCAGGTGCAAAAGAGATTTCTGATATCAGTGCCCATGCATTCGCTGATAAAGACAGTTTGTTACAGTATTTACAGCCGTATTTACAAGCGCAACAGGCTCAGCCTTGTACTGTGTTGTTTAAAGGCTCTCGTTCCATGCAGATGGAAACACTTATCAATGCGCTAGTCGAGGAGTAGGCGGTGTTAGTTTGGTTGTTTGGCTGGCTTGGCCAGTATTATACGCCGTTTTCTGCGGTTTCTTCGTTGACGCTACGGGCGTTACTTGCGGTTGTGACCGCGCTTGCCTTTAGTATGATGTTTGGTGGGCCGGTCATTCGGCATCTACGAGCATTGAAATACGGTCAAGCCATTCGTAATGATGGTCCACAATCACATTTGGCCAAAACTGGTACTCCGACCATGGGTGGGGTATTAATTTTGAGCGCGATTGGCGTGTCGACACTGCTATGGGCGCGTTTAAATAACCCCTATGTGTGGATTTTACTCGTGGTCATGGTGATCTTCGGTGCGGTTGGCTGGGCAGATGATTGGCTAAAGATTAAATATAAAGATCCCAAAGGTCTCATCGCGCGCAAAAAATATTTTTGGTTATCGATGGGCGCTCTATTCGTTGGAGGGTCTTTATACTACATAGCCACGCTACAGCCAGATATCAATACCACGCGTGAGATGCAGGATTTGTTGATTCCTATCTTTAAAGATTGGGTGATTCCGTTTTCGGCAGTGCCATTTGGTATTGGCTTTATCATCTTTACTTATTTTGTGATTAATGGCGCATCCAATGCTGTCAACTTGACCGATGGTTTGGATGGTTTGGCTATTTTGCCAGTGGTGTTGGTAGCAGCGGGTTTGGGTGCCATGGCCTATGTTTCAGGTGATGTACGCTTTGCTGATTATTTGCATGTGCCTTATATCGCTTATAACTCTGAAGTGATTATCGTCTGCGGCTCGATGGTTGGGGCAGGGCTGGGTTTCTTATGGTTTAATGCTCATCCGGCGCAAGTGTTTATGGGCGATGTGGGTGCGCTTGCTCTCGGCGCGATGCTGGGTACGATTGCGGTGATGACTCGCCAAGAAATCGCTTTTGCCATTATGGGCGGTCTGTTTGTCGCTGAAGCATTGTCTGTCATGCTACAAGTTGGCTCGTATAAGCTGCGCAAAAAACGCGTCTTTCGTATGGCGCCACTGCATCATCATTTTGAAGAAATTGGCTGGAAAGAAACCCAAGTGGTCACAAGGTTCTGGATTATCGCTATTATCCTCGTGATTTTGGGACTCATGACCTTGAAGCTACGTTAAGACAGTCGTTACGATTGGTAGAAGTTGATATCTTTCATTTAAAAGCCACTTCAAATACATTTGAGGTGGCTTTTTTATGAGCTGCTTTGTCGCATGTCTTATCTTAGGTTTTATTTACTTGGTAAGCCTGAATTTTGGTAAAATGTGCAATATATTGTTATGACTTTGAGATGCTTGTGTCCTTGTTTATTTGTCCGCTTTGCCAGTCACCTTTAACACCTGCTCCTGATACGTGGCGCTGTGATGGTAGCCTAAATCCAAAGCAAACCAATCATCCGTTTGATGTGGCACGTCAGGGTTATGTCAATCTGCTACCAGTCCAACAAAAAAAATCCAAAGCACCGGGAGATAGCCAAGCATCTATTGAAGCGCGCAAGCGGTTTTTAGATGCAGGACATTATCAGCCGTTAAATGACTTGATTTGCCAAAAAATGCTAGCGTTGTTATCGCCAATTGAGCAGGTAAATTGGTTGGATATTGGTTGCGGTGAAGGGTATTACACCCAGTCGATGGCACAACTGGGTTCGGATGTTATGAATACGCTCATCGCAGCAGACATCAGCAAACCTGCCGTGGTGGAGGTTGCTAGGAGCAGTAAAGCTAAAAGCACACTATGGTATCAACAGGATCAAGAGTCAGCTACTCAGTCGACAGCGATTTACCCATTGGTAACCAGTGCTGCGCACTTACCGTTACGCGCGGGTAGTGTGACCGGTATCAGTAGTATTTTTAGTCCCATTTTGCCAGAGGCTTTTGCTGAAGTGTTGGCTGATGATGGCTATTTAATCATTGCCAAGCCTGATGTAGGACATCTGGCGACGATGCGTGATGCCTTATTTGATGATGTTCGTGAGCATGATTCTGATAAATTCTTAATGGAGTTAGCACCGTACTTCACATTGATGGATACTTATCGTATCAATACAGAACTGACGCTATCAGCAGGTGGTTTGGCTGATGTAATGACCATGACACCTTATGCATATCGTGCGCGTAGCGAGAAAAGACAAGCGCTTCTGACAGCAGTGGAAAAAAACGCATTTCATACTGAAGCAAAATTTGTGGTTTATGTTTTGCAAAAGACAGCGAAAAAGTAGCGATGATAAGTCATGGTAGTTTATAGACAGCTAGTATCAATACTCTCCCAATAGCCAACCACTCACAAAGGCAAAATACTCGCGGAACCATGCATTATAGCGAATAGATAAGGGCGTAGGGCTAGCGACGGTGATAGGTTGCTGATAACCTTGATGCTTAGCAATACTCGCTGCGCGAATGGTATGAAAATCACTGGTGACGATCGCGATAGGGTTAGTTATAGAGAGCCCTTTTTCCTCTAGTATTGCTTGGCTATTGGCTAAGTTTTCCTCTGTACTGGTACTTTTACCTTCTTGTGATATGCGTTCAAATTCTATGCCATGGGTCTCATATAAATATGTTGCCATGATATCCGCCTCGCTACGTGTACGCTGAAAACCAACGCCACCGCTGGTGATAACCACTGCATTGGGTTGTGACTTTATTAGTGGTACAGCCGTATCCAATCTTTTGGCGAGGGTTGGTGTGGGTTTGCCTGCGACTGTTCCTGAACCCAATACGATAATGGCTGCAACGCTAGGTGCAGGCTGCTGACTGAGTTTAATCTGCTGTTGTAAGGAGTAGATAAATATTACAAAGCTGATGAGCCAAAGTACGAATATGCCCCACAGTGCATACCATAAACGATTTAACCAAGGGTTTCGGCTAAAAAACCTGCGAATGGCCTGCCAAAATAGTCCATGAGCGACAAATACACTACCCACTAGAAAAGGCACTACCGAGCCAAAGTTAATTTTACCGACAGCCATTAACGCCACGCAATCAATAATAATCACGAGACCAATAATGGTCAAAATGGTACGAGTGGTGATGAGTAGTGTTTTGGACATAGATAAAATACGCTTGTATGTAGATGATCAATATATTGGATAATAGTTTTAAAAGTGCCAAATCTAAGATTATCATAGCCGTACATTATTATAGATGGATAGATTATGAATTTTGTCTATTACAGCTAAATTTTTTAGAACGTCATCAATTAGCGCAAAATCAATTAGCACAAAAAAAGAGCTCACCAGATTGGGAGCTCTTTTTTTGAAAGATATTTATAAACTACTAGGGCGTGTTGAACGTTCAATACGCCCTATTTAAGTAATCTCTAGCGATGCATACCACGAACAGGATAGTTGTTTTCTGGGTTTCTAATAAATGCTAAGCCACCAGCGAGGACTTCTAGGTCTGGACGGGCAAATGGGGCATTTGAGATGTCGAGAATCTGAATATTCCCTTCTGCATTGATAACAAATAGACCTGGTTCAGCGAATGGATGGTCGGTTTCTTTTGCTGAGCGTGGGTCAGAGATGTATAGACCTAGCGTGTGCATCTGTTCAATGGTCAGACCGTACGCGATAGGGAAGTTAATATCTAGCTCTTCTAGGTGTGACTCTAGTTGCTCTTTGCTATCGCCTGAAACAGCGATGATATCAACGCCTACTTTAGCAAATGATTCTTTTATGGATTCAAGCTGAGTGAGGTATTGCGTACATTTTGGGCAATGCTTACCACGATAAACGACAACCAGTTTCCAATCGTGCCCGTTTTCGGGAGTTCCTAATGGTTTGACGTCACCGTTTAGCATGGTTACGTCTATGTCTGGGAATTTTACACCGGCATGGAGTTTTTGAGTATAGTCTGTTGACATCGTTTTTATCCTTATCATTTTTGTTTAAAAAATTTACACATTGAATTTGATTGATCGTTCAAAATGATGAGTATTGATACTACAAATAAATGCTCAATAATGAAGTTGGCTTTTTGTTAGTGAGTGCAAGGTTTTATGACATGCGTTGTTTTTTATCTTTGGTTCATTCCCAAAATTAGGCTGCGCCCTAGACACAGTGACTCACAAAGTCGCGCGCCTTATTTCACAGGCCGTTATCGTCATAAATACACAAATCGCTATTGTGCTTAATACTTTCCGGAAGATTTTTAATATTATTGCCTTTAATATATAGAGTTTTTAACTGGTCTAGATACCCGATACTCTCAGGCAATACGCTCAAATCGTTATCAGAAAGATCCAGTATTTCTAAACGATTAAGCTCTCCAATGCTCGTAGGTAATTCGCTGAGCTTATTGTCGCTAAGCACCAGTTTAGTCAAGTTGCCAAGTTGCCCGATACTTTCAGGTAGCTCATTGAGGTTATTATTATCAAGATTCAGTATCTCTAAACGATGCAGTTGTCCAATACTAGTAGGTAATTCATTAAGGTTATTATCACTGAGAGTCAGCTGAGTTAGGTTATTAAGCTCCCCCAAGCTTTCGGGTAATGTACTGATTTTATTGCCACTAAGCGTCAGTGTCGCTAAGTTTCCAATCTGCCCAATATTCTTAGGTAATGCGTTTAAATTGTTATCAGCAAGAAATAAACAAGTTAAGTTATTAAGCTGCCCAATGCTGTCGGGTAAAGAGGTGAGATTGTTGTCAAAAAGAGAAAGATAAGTCAAGTCCCGAAGTTGTCCGATGCTTTCAGGTAGTTCATTAAGGGTGTTACTACCAAGCGTCAACTGCGTTAAACTTTTGAGTTGCCCAATGCTTTTCGGTAGCACGGTAATATTGTTGCCAGTGAGGCCAAGTGTTTTTAGGTTTTTCAGTTGCCCAATATCAACTGGTAACGCTTCAATACAATTACCATTGAGGCCAAGTTGAAGTAAGTTTTGCAGTTGTACAATGCTCTCAGGTAACGCGTTGAGGTTGTTATAATTTAGATCAAGCCGGTCTAAATTCTTGAGCTGTCCGATACTCTCTGGTAACTTAGTCACGTTTTGAGCTTCTAGAACGATGCTTTTTAATGCTAGCAAAGTTTTTTTATCTTGAGGTATCACGTCATCAGGAATGTCGCAACTATCCGCCCACAACCAAATTTTTCGCATCCAAACATCATCGAGTACTAACTCGCTAGCTTTACGCTCAGTTAGGATTAAGTTGAGCTTATCATAGTGATTACTGGACTCTGCAGGACTTTGAAATTCACTTAAATTTTTCTCAGTATCATTATGAGGCATAAATTTCCTAAACTTTCAAAGAGTGCATTGAGATATTGTTTCAATTAAATCATATTACTTAACCACTATACAGTCTCATGATTTACTTATGCCATTAGATATCCTGAATAAGTATATAAGCATGTTTTTTACTATATAGATGAGTCACGTTGGGCTGAGTTGGGAAAACAGCAGACATAAAAAAAACGCTAGAAGCGTTATTAATAAAGATTTACAAGGATTAGGGTGGGGTAGGACAAGATAGGAAAACTAGGCAGCTGTTATGAAGAGCTAAGATTGGCGGTGAAGGAGGAAGTCAAACTTTATATACAAGTAATTGATTTGATTGTAATTATTTTAGTATAGATACATATTAGACCATCAAATAGACCAACAGCGCTACAGTATTGAAGGCAAGGCAAATAATGGGATTTTTCTCATGATTAATTGTATCAAGATATTTCCAATTAATTATTTAATTTCAAACATATATTATCACCAAAAAACCATTTCTAGTAGATTTTTTTCTATCTCATTGCTTAATACTATTCACTACCGTCTTAAACAACCCAGTAGACCTTATAACAAAAAAAGCCGTGTAATTCTTGCTGTGCATGCAAACAATGATATTTACTTCATATACATATGAAGCGATAGAACTACCGTTATCGACTTAATCTTTCTTCAAATATAGCCTTCCAAGATATAAGCAATATGCTCTGTTACCTAGCTCAATAACTAAATAAAAAATGTAGAAATATTAAATTTGCCAATTGGATTATAAAAATATTATATCAATACTATTTACACCATTAAGTTTCTATGAGACACTACTTGCATCAAATAATGATCGCAAGGAAATTCTGATGAAAGTTTCAACGCATTTAGTATCGAGGATGGGTCAACGGGCTATAGGTAAAGCCGAACTAGATATTGTTATGGCTTTCGGAGAAGTAGACGGGGATAAGGTCATTGTGAACAAACAACGCGCAAAAGAACTACTCGTAGAATTGGAGTTTCTTCTAGCGTGTAAAAGGGAGAGAGTAAGATGAAACTAAGCTGTTATGAGAAAATAAGTTCTGGTGCAGATCTTGATGTCAAAGAGATTCAAACGGCTATTAAGACGCTAAAGAATATTTTGAAAAAAGGTGGGGTAGTCGTTGTTTCTGAAAGCGGTACATTGATTACTACCTATAACTTAGACAGCTATGATCGAAGACTTGCTTTTAAATAGCATGTCTTTCAATACTAAAAATTAAAGGTAATTTCATCTTATGCAAAAATATAAAACTAAAGAGCTGGTCATAAGCTTATATGATCTAATGCATCAGTATGGTATTAGAAAACACAATGAGGTCGCATTAAAGCTAATAACAATCTTAGTGTTATCAAAAGAAGACAAGCTTCCGAAGGGTTTAAAGCTAAGTCAAAGTTTAGCAGAGTATAAAGGCGAGTGGCTAGCGCTTGTGGAGGCTCTTAACGCAAGTGAGGATAGCCAAATACAGCGGGCTTTCTCATACGATAATGCTCTAGAGGATCTGCCATTACCATTTCTTCATAGCGCAATAAATACGTTGTTGAAGTATGAAGACATCACTCTAGAGAGCCCAGCAGTTGATTCAATCAGAACGATTATTTCAAACTTCACTTTATCGACTAGTGAAGGTTTTACAGACTTTAGCGTATATATGCTAGTAAATGCATTATTAGGTGATACAAGTGGTAAGACAACCTATCTAATGTCACCTGCTTCACTTCCTCTAGTTACTATAGTTAGCGAGGAGTCTGAAGGTGTTTATTATGAGACAATCAATCAGTCAGGAATGATAGCAGATGCTTTATCGTTGATGAGCGAAAATAGGTTTGAGATATCATATTCTAATGCATTGGATAAACCTAGTTATACAAAGTCCAAGAACGAATTAAAGACTTTCGATTATGGTGTTAGCTTCTCACCGATGGGCGCAACAGTACCAAAGCATATTTCTGATAATATCGATAGCTATGATCGATTTATCATACCGACTAAGAAGGTTGAATCAGCTAATATTTTGCATTTGCTTAAACAATGTCGTGAAACCGTTGTTGTCTCAGTGACTGAAGGATTCTTGTATTCCACTATGGAAAAAGACTTAAGAGAGCATTTAGTTACTAACGGTATGCTTAAAGCAGTTATATCCCTACCGTCAGGGATCTGGACAGGAACTGCTGTAAAAACATCATTGTTACTCATTGAGCCGAACGGTCATAACCAATCGGTAAGATTTGTAGACGTAACTGGTGAAGAGTTTATTAGAAAGACAACCAAGCGATTACTAAGCTTGAGAAATATAGATATCGCTTTGAAGAACCTAGCATCTGATGAGCAATTAGCTTGCGCAACCACAGTGTCAGCCTTGACTCTCAAAGAGCAAGAATATCGTCTAGATGCTGGGCGTTACCTGTTAGATCCAGAGGAAAAGACGGTCAATAAAATTCTTGAAGAAGCAAAGACAGTCACTCTTGATAGTATTGTCCGTTTTGAGCGTGGCTTATCTGTTAAGCCAGAGGAAGGTGACTATACTGTCTTAGAAGTGGGCGCTAGTGAACTAAACGACATTGGTGATATCTCTACACCAACCAAAGAGGCTTACATATCAGAGTCAGAGCGCACGAAGAGCCAATCAGGTTTTTTACAGCCAAATGATATCATTTTCATTCTAAAAGGTTCTGCTGGTAAGCTTGGTATTGTTCCCGAAGATGTACCAACGACAGATGATGGATGTTGGATGGTGAATCGATCAGCGATAGTGATAAGGCCAATCTCTGATAAAGTGAATCCAAAGGTTTTATATGCTTATCTAAAATCGCATATTGGGCAAACTCAAATTGCTAGCCTAGTTAAAGGGGCTACTATACCCAATATATCATTAAAAGAGCTCAAGCAGATACCTGTTATAGTACCGTCTGATGATGAGCAAGAACAGGCAATTGAGTGTGTAGATAAGAGCCGAGAGACTCAGCAAACCATCCAAAAGCTACTATTAGAACAGCAAGCACGACAAGATCAGCTTTGGAAACTCTAAAATTCAAATCATACTGTCCAAGCTAGTACGATAGAAGGTATGCTGATGTGGTTTTAACTTTCATGATCAGCTTACCTTTTATAGTGCAACATACAAGCAGTAATCATTCAAATATAGATTAGGAAAACAACCGTTCATGGATATTTCAATCAAACAGCTCGAAAGCGACCTATGGAGCGCAGCTGATAATTTGCGTGCGAATTCAACGCTTACTGCCGCTGAATATAAAGACCCTATATTAGGCTTGGTGTTTTTAAGGTTTGTACAGAACCGATATGAAGAAGCTAAGGGTAGTATCGAAGAGTCGTTACCTATTAACCCTCGTACTGGAAAAAAGCGCGAAGTAACCAAAGATGACTTTGTCGCCAAAGGATCTATTCTACTGCCTGAAAAAGCAAAGTATGACTACCTTGCAGCGTTACCTGAAAGTGAGAATATCGCTGAAGCCATCAACAACGCGATGAAGATCATCGAAGTAGAATACCCTTCTTTAGTAGGAATACTACCGAAAAACTATCAAGCATTTGATAGCAAGTTATTGCGTGACCTTGTGCGTGTGTTTAATAAAGACGCAGTAAGAAAAGCCAAAGGCGATGTATTCGGCCGCATTTATGAGTTTTTCTTGATGAAGTTCTCCATGCAAGGCGCGGGCGCACAAGAAGGTGGTGAGTTCTTCACACCGCCATCACTGGTTAATCTAATCGTTAACTTTATACAGCCAGATCATGGTGTCGTTCATGATCCAGCTTGTGGCTCTGGTGGTATGTTCGTACAAACGGCTCATTTCATTCGAGATCATAATCCAGACAAAAGCGTCAATAAAGCCATCACTGTATATGGTACAGAGCTCAAAAATAATAATACTAAGCTTGCTAAGATGAACCTTGCTGTTCATGGTATTGAAGGCGCTATTATTGAGAGTAATAGCTTTTATACCAATCCGCATAACCTCACTGGTAAATGTGACTTTGTGATGGCAAACCCACCATTTAACGTAAGTGGTATCGATGGGAAAAATAAGTTTCTCACAGAAGACGCTCGCTTGCCGTTTGGCGCACCTTTGACCAGAGGCGGTACGATAGGTAATGGTAACTACTTATGGATTCAATACTTCCACAGTTATCTAAATGAGTCAGGTCGGGCAGGCTTTGTCATGGCATCGTCAGCGACTGATGCAGGTCATGCAGAAAAGCTAATACGTCAGCAGCTGATTGAGACGGGCGATGTCGAGTGTATTGTCTCTATTGCCAATAACTTTTTTTATACCCGATCACTACCGTGTCACGTTTGGTTCTTTAATAAAGACAAGAAAGCGGAAAACAAAGACAAAATCTTGATGATCGATGCGCGTAACACTTATCGTAAAGTCAGTAGTACGATTCAAGACTTTAGTGAGGATCAGTTAGAAGGCTTAACTGCGCTAATGAACGCCTTTCGTGGTGATGATCTTGGCATTAGTAAAGACAATGAGTGGTTTGCTGAGCACTTCCCTGATGGCACGTATGCTGATGTCGAAGGGCTATGTAAAGTAGTGGATCTTGATGATTTAAAAGAGCAAGACTATAGCCTAACGCCAGGGCGCTATGTGGGCGTAAATATCGATATTGATATGGATTTTGATTACAAAGGGCGTATGACTGAGATTCGCTCAGAGCTTAGCAGTCTAAATGAAGAAGCAGCTGAGCTTATGAAAAAGATTCAAGGGGTTGAGCTGTGAAAGATGTTTGGGAAAAAGAAACAATAAACGATGTGGCATTAGTGGGTGATGGCGCTCATGCATCAATAAAAAGAGTCGATAAAGGAGTGTTATATTTAACTTCTAAAAATTTTGATTTGAATGGGTTAAAGTTATCAAAAGTTGATTATATATCTAAAGAGGATTATTTAAAGTATTTCAAAGAAGATTCTAAAGCGCTTACAAAACCTAGAAAAGGAGACATACTCTTAAGTATTATCGGTTCAATGGGAGCAGCCCACCTCGTCAATAATGACGATGATTTTGGATTATCTAGTAGTGTCTCAATATTGAGACCAAATACAAATATTATTCCAGCATTCTTACTTTATTGGATAAAAGGACAGTATTTTCAAGAGTCAATTAAAGGGATAAAAAGTGGTGTAGCCCAAAGCTTTCTTAGTTTGGCTATGATAAGAAGCTTGCCTTGTATCATTCCACCACTGCCAACCCAACAAAAAATTGCTAGCATCTTATCAGCCTACGATGACTTAATCGAAAATAATATAAGACGTATCGAGCTATTAGAGGAGCAAGCACAGCTTATTTACGAAGAATGGTTTGTGCGTATGAAGTTTCCCGATCATGAAAACACACAAGTTGACGCAGAGACAGGTTTGCCTGAGGAATGGGAAGATACGAAAATTGGCGAAGTTTTTAAAACATCATCAGGTGGAACACCAAGCAAAACAAAAGAAGTGGAGTATTATGAAAATGGAGATATTCCTTGGGTTCGAACGGGCGAATTAAAGCAGTTCATTTTAATTGAGTCAGAGCGTTATATAACAGAAGTAGGGTTAAAAGAGTCTTCAGCAAAAATGTTTCCTAAAAATACAGTTTTACTAGCGATGTACGGTAACACTATCGGAGAAACGACTTTTGCCGCTAAGTCAGTTTCAACAAACCAAGCTTGCTGTGCATTTCTTGTCGAAGATGACAAAGAGTATTTGTCTTACTTTATTCACCAATATCTACTTTACAATAAAAAATATATTCTGAACTTTAGAATGGGTGCTGCTCAAGAAAATATTAGCCAAAGCATTATTAAAAATATAGAAATTAGAATCCCTTCTACTGACATTTTATTGAAGTTTGAAGAGCTGATTAAGCCTTTATATCTATTGATTGAAAACTTAGCTAAGCAAAACAAGTATTTGAAAGAAGCTAGAGATCTCCTCTTACCACGTCTGATGATGGGTATCATTGAAGTATAAAAATAAAACAGCTATAACTTATAGGGACGGTCATGAGCTACGAGTATTCAGAAGATGGCATGGTTGAAGAAGCGGCCGAAGAAGCGTTAACCGAGCTTGGCTGGAAGGTAGTCACCGCTTGGAAAAACGAAGATTTTGGTAAGGATAGCCTACTAGGGAGAGAAGACAGGTCAGAGGTCGTTCTCACTCGTGAGTTACGCCATGCTTTGGTCACCTTAAACCCTGACTTGCCAGACACTGCTTATGAGCAAGCAATTGAAGTCATCATTCAAAAAACGGCTGATAAAACGCTAGGCAGGATCAATCAAGAAAAGTATAAGCTGCTAAAAGATGGCGTCCCTGTTAAGTTCAATAATAGCGATAATGAGCTTGAAGAGCGTCATCTAAAAGTCTTTGATTATAATGACTATACCAATAATAGCTTTTTGGCAGTCAGGCAATTAGAGGTCGTAAGTGACCTTTATAACCGTCGACCTGATATGGTAGGTTTCGTCAATGGTATTCCATTGGTATTCTTTGAGCTAAAAGCTCATCACAAAGACTTACGTCACGCTTATGATGATAACTTTACTGATTATAAAGATACCATCCCTGCCATCTTCCATTGCAATGGTTTTGTCATACTCAGTAATGGCATAGATACCAAAGTCGGTACGATAACCAGTCCTTATAAGTACTTTCTTGATTGGAAGCGTATCGAAGAAAACGAAGAAGGTATCGTTAGTTTAGATACCATGATTCGTGGTACATGCGATCCCAAGCGCTTGATGGATATTTTTGAGAATTTTTTGTTGTTCGATACCTCATATGGTGAGGTTGTCAAGATAATGGCAAAAAACCATCAATATATCGGTGTTAATAAAGTCATTGATCAAGTGGATGACATTGAAGACTTACAAGGTAAGCTTGGCGTGTTTTGGCACACCCAAGGTAGCGGTAAGTCCTATTCGATGGTTTTTCTATGCGAAAAAATCCATCGCACGATGGGTGGCTCTTATACCTTCCTGTTAGTAGTCGATAGAAGTGAGCTGGAAAGTCAGCTTTATGACACGTTTTCTGGCGTTGGCGTAGTAAACGAAAAGCATCTAATTGCAGGTAACAAATCTGGTATGACGGGGCGTGAGCACTTACGTGAGCTGTTATCAGAAAACCATCGCTATATATTTACCTTGATTCATAAGTTTTCTATAGACCCAAATAAAGAGAGCGAATATCCATTAATCACCAATCGAAAAAATGTCATCGTTATCTCAGATGAAGCTCACCGTACACAAGGCGGTATCTACGCGCGTAACATGCGTTTTTATGGTTTACCCAATGCCTCATACCTAGGCTTTACTGGCACGCCGATTATCAAAGATGAGGAAGAGCTGACCAAAAATATATTTGGTGACTACGTGTCCGTTTATGACTTTAAACGTGCGGTTGAAGATGGGGCGACGTTACCGCTACATTATCTAAATAAGGGCGAGCTACTCGAGATCGATAATCCAGAGCTCGATGAAAAGATGGCTGAAGCTTTAGAGGATGAAAATCTCACCGAAGAGCAAAGACAAAAACTCATCTATAAGTTCAGTAAAAATTATCCCATATTAACTGCACAGTCTCGACTAGAGACCATTGCTAAAGATTTGGTATGGCACTTTAATGAGCGTGGCTATCAAGGTAAAGGCATGCTAGTTGCTCTTGATAAGCCGACTGCGGTGCGTATGTATGATCTGATCAAAAGCTATTGGACTGAATATCTGGTCGAGCTGCAAAAGCGTATCGACGACGCTGAGGATCTGCAAGAAGCTCAAGAGCTGCGCCGCAAATACAAAAGAGTTGCTGAAACTGAGGTTTGTGTTGTAGTCAGTAGTGAGCAAAATGAAGTTGATAAGTTTAAAAAACTGGGACTAGACATCGCGACTCATCGTAAAAAAATGGTAGAGCGTGACCTAGAAAAAGAATTTAAAGATCCTGATAATCCGTTTCGTTTAGCGATTGTTTGTGCCATGTGGATCACAGGATTTGATGCTCAGTCTGTCTCTACCGTATACCTAGACAAGCCAATCAAAGGTCATACTTTGATGCAGACCATAGCACGGGCAAACCGTGTCTATGATGATGAAAAAGAAAATGGCTTAATTGTTGATTATGGTAATGTCTACGAGCAGCTAGAAAAAGCATATTCTGTATATGGTGAAGGTGGGAGTACTGGTGGCGGAGGCAAGGGAGAGGGCACTGGTAGCCCAATAGCAGATCTATCTGAACTAGAAGAAGAGCTCAGAGCTGCTATTGAAGAGACAACAAAGCATCTTTACTCACTAGGCTTTGATCTTGAATCTCTCAAGAATGCTAATCCAATGATGAGAATAAGCAAAATACAAGAAGCTGAAAACTGCGTGTGTTTAAACGAGAACACTCGCGCTACCTTTGAAGTTATGGCGAGAAATGTCTTTAGAAAATATAAAGCTCTTTTTCCTGAACCGCAAGCCAAGGCTCATACCAAAGACCATAACGCAATTGATGCTATTTATAAGCGCCTCAATAAAAGCGTCAAGTCTGCTGATATCACTGAAGTCATGCAAAAGCTACAAGCTTTGGTGAGTGATAGTATCAGTGTCAAACAAAGTGATCATGTAGACGGTGTCTATATTGACCTAAGTAATTTAGATTTTGATAAATTAAAAGACGCATTTGCTAAGTCTGACCAAAAAAATACGATCACCTACACCCTGCAACAAGTTATTGAGAATAAGCTGAAGCAAATGCTGAAGGAAAATCCTTCAAGAGTTGAGTTCTATGAGCGTTATAAAGAAATAATAGACGCTTACAATGCAGGTAAATCTTTAGAGAATACGGTGAAGGTTTTTGATGACCTGAACGATTTTGTTAAAGACTTATCTGCTGAAGAACAGAGAGCTATAAAAGAAAACTTAGGTGATCAGGAAGTATTGGCGATTTTTGATCTACTGACTGAAGGTAAGGAACTGAGCAAAAAAGACGTCAAAGAAGTGAAGAAAGTGGCTAAGAAAACACTAGACGTATTAAAGGCTGAAAAGTTAAATATTGAGCGCTGGCGAGAAAGTCGTGAGGTTATTGCTCAGATTAAGATAGTCATTCATGACAATCTGCTATGGCTACCTCAAGAGTCATATAGTGATGAAGATGTGGATACCAAGGCTGTAGACGTTTATCAGCATATCTTTGCTAGCTATAGAGGCGGTAACGATAGTGTTTATGAGATGAGGGCTTAGATCGAAGTTAGGTTCTATCTCACTATAAATAATGTGACTATGAAAGTTATTTTAACCTCAGTCTGCCTTATGGTTTAAGCAGGCTATGAACTGTAATTGTTTTTAATCTGTACATATTGGCTAATCGGAGTGTAAATGAGTCAACCTAAGGCTGTAGTCCAAGCAAGTATAATCCATCAAATTATAAAAGAGGCTCATCAGAATTCTGTAACGCCTCCATTGATTCGGAGAAATCTTCATGCTGACAGCGTACAAGTGTGCAAATTAATTGAATTTCTTGATAAGCAATTAGAAAAAAATGGGTTAGCCCATTCGCATATTGATGCTTTCGATAGCCCTGACACCTTAGGAGAGGTGCTATCTGACTACCTATGTATAATAGATCTGAAGCTTTTGCATTTTACGAAACCTACTAATGTAGCTTTTTATAATATATTTGCTCGGGAGCTATTAGCATCTGTGCCATCTGAACCTGATGAAGACAGATCAGTATTAAGGCAGGAATCGTTAGCACAAACAAGATATAGACGCATCACTAACCATCTTACTAAAGCCTTGCATTATAATGTATATAAAGAACCTATGACTACTGGTGATCATCTACCAATGATCTTTTATACACTAGATGGTATTGAGTATCTTGATATTGCTCTATTAAGTCTGACAGACGCAATTACTATAAACGAAGAGACAGGAGAAATCATAGATACCAATCATATTGACGCCTCTAATCTGAAAATTGCATGTCGGATCAATATCACAAAGTTTAAAGATCACAAATACAAAAATTTAGAAAGCACCTATCAAGCTGAGAACTATATACAATGGATTCAAAAAGGAACTAGCAGTAAAATTCCTGAATATATTCAAGATTTCTTACCGATAAGGGTTAGACTTGATGATACCGTAGCAACGACTAAACTAATGAAAAGTTTGATTAATTATCTTGATGAAAGCCCATTTGATGAGAAGTCGAAAAAAGAGCTTCAAAGTGAGGTGCTTACATTACTTGGCCATAAAGCCAAAAACAAAGAAAGTGTCAATATTGTTGATGAAATAGACCCAATCCTAGCTACTAAAAGTACATTATCTAACCTGACTATAGCCGTTGAAGATAGCTTTAAAACCTTTAGAGAAAATAACGGTTATGCAGCAACTGATGAAAATAATAGTAATATTTTCGCTCCTGCAACAAAACCACTTCAAAATTATGAAATGTTTTCTCTCGATTTTGGCGAAATTAGTGACGATGGAATTCTCAAAATTAGTGGTAGTCGTAGTTTACTTGGTGAAGAAGTTAAGCTAAAAGAAGGTGATAATGATGAAGCGGTTATCGAAATAAAAGTTAACTCAGAGAACCTACCAGCAGTTAGAAAGCTATTTAAATAGAGGTTCAAATGAACCAGCTACGTGAGCAAGTCTTAACTTTAGTGAAACGAAGTCAGAATGTTAAATTCTCTGGCAAGCGTGTCACTGGTTGTTTTATTTTCGAAAAACAGGAAGATATCACGCTCATTCAAGCATTTGAAGCTGGACACTTTGTCGATATTGCAAAGTTTACTACTAAAGATGATTGTTATGAGATAGATGAAAATATAAGTTATAGTTTAACTATCGTCGATACTGCCGATCAGTATGCTTCATATGAAAGCTATATCGAACATGCCCTTGAAGACGAGAGTTATGACGCTATTTCTGATGAGATAATTGTCTATGAGGATAAGTATGACTTTAGAGATAATAGCGATAATACTTTACTACCTACCTTAGAGTTAATTTTTAAATTTATTAACTGTTTGAAAGAGCAGTATTATTGTAAAGGCAAGCAAATTGTTGTTTTTGCTCAGACTCACTGTGAAATTCCAGTAATGCCTAGAGAAACTAAACGTTACTTAGATATTGCTAGACTTTATCTAAGCTCAGCAAATACTTCTAAACCTAGTAGTTCAGAATCTGGCAATCTGTGTACTATAATTGAAAAATTTACTAGCTGGTTGAACGCAGATATCAATAACGTTGATGATGAGGTCAAAAAGTCACTTCTAGTTCACGAAACTGAAAGAAATACTATTGTTGCAAGTATAGTTATTGATAGTCTAGTCAGTGTAGATAAAGAAAATAGGATTTTTTCGCTACTCCAAAACTTAGAAAGTACGTATCAGTCTGTACTTTCTAAATACGCTCTCTACCTAGATAACTTTAAATTTTCGAAATTTAATGACAAAATAACCGAGCATTCTGAGAAATTTCTTGAAAAAGCTAACGATATAATCACAAACTTACAGACTCAGATTCTAGCTATACCTGTAACCATTGCATTGATTTCAATGGCAAAATTTAGTGCAAAAATCAATAGTCTTGTAATTGGTTCAATCTTCGTATATTCCTTCATGGTGTTGTACGCGACGTTTCAACAGGGCTACAATCTATGGCATTTGAGACGTCAAATTAATAGATTTGTAGCAGATAATAAGATACCTGATGCACTGCTTAATAAATGGGAGTCCGAGATTACCCCTGTTAAAGTCAAAATAATCACACATGCTGGATATTTGCTCTTAGTATGTGCTCTCATTATTTTTGTGATTGTGAACTGCTTGGATTATTTTTATAACTGGGAGATGGTCACACCATTAGAGCAGTTACTATTAAGCACTAATCCTCCATCAAAATAAAATAATCAATAGTATTTAATTTGCTAAAAAATCAAATATATCAATATAGACCCTTAGCGCTTAATGGTATATTGATTGCCACTTTTATTAATTGATTATATTTTCCACTATGCCCAACCACTACCAAAGCCTTGCCCTAAGCCTAACTCAGCAGCCAACCGAACAAGAATGGCTTGAGTTTAAGCATAACTTTCATAGCTCTGATGAGATCGGCAAGCGTATCTCTGCGCTTGCTAATGGCGCGTGCTTGGCTGGTAAGAAATTTGGTTATTTAGTGTTTGGCGTAGAGGACGGCACGCACGATATTGTCGGCACAAGCTTTAGCCCAAGAACAAAAAAAGCCAAAGGTAACGAAGACTTAGAGCATTGGCTGGTAAGCCGTCTAAGCCCTAAGATTCACTTTACCATTCATGAATTACAGATTGATGATAAAGCGGTGGTACTGTTTGAGATTCCAGCAGCTATCGATACGCCTGTCAGCTTTTTGCATGAGCCTTATATTCGTATTGGTAGCGTCACAAAGCTGCTCAAGCATTATCCCGATCAAAGCCGTAAGCTCTGGCAAAATCAAGCCGATGATTGGAGCGCTGAGATTTGTCATGAAGCAACGCTTGAAGACCTTGACCCTAAGGCCATTGCGGTTGCTAGACAAGTTTTTGCGGATAAAAACAAGCGGTTGGCTGAAGATGTTAAAGAATGGGACGACATCACTTTTTTAAATAAAGCCAAAATTACCATTCACGGTCAGATTACTAACACAGCGATTATCTTATTAGGACGTTATGAAGCCACGAGTTTTTTGAGTCCAGCGCAAGCGCATATCACTTGGATTTTAAAGGGTGTTGATGGCATCGAAAAAGACTATGAGCATTTTGAACCCCCGTTTTTGTTAGTCTTAGATGAGGTGTATAACAAAATTCGTAATCTCAATTATCGCTACATGGCATCAGGTACGCTGTTTCCTGAAGAGGTGCAGCAGTACGATCCCTATATCATTCGTGAAGCGTTAAGTAATGCTATTGGTCATCAAGACTACCGCCTAGGTGGACGTATCATAGTAGTTGAAAAAGAGGACTCAACGCTATTGTTTCAAAATAGCGGTGCGTTTATTCCTAAGACCATTGAAAATGTACTACTGCAAGATGCGCCTGAAGCGAGTTACCGCAATCCATTTTTGGTCAATGCCATGGTCAATCTAAATATGATGGACACCATCGGTAGCGGCATCAAAAAAATGTATCAGATTCAGTCTAAGCGCTTTTTCCCATTGCCAGATTATGACTTAACCCGTGAAAGAGTAGGCGTGAAGTTTACAGGTAAAGTGCTTGATCAAGAGTACGCCAAGCAGTTAGCAACCGTCGATAATCTCACACTGCATGACATTATAGCGCTTGATAAAGTTCAAAAAGGGCAGAGCATCACTGAAGAGGAAGCCGACGCGTTACGTAAAAAATCACTGATAGAAGGACGTAAAAACAGCTATATCATCGCCGCTGATGTTGCCAAGCATACTGAGCAGCAGGCGGAGTATATGCAAATGCGCGGCCTAGATGACATGCATTATCAAAGTTTGATTATAGAATACCTCAAAACATTTGAGCGAGGCAGACTAGCTGACTTTGATAAAATGCTGGCTAATAAGCTACCGCAAGTATTGGACGATAAACAGCGTAAGAACAAGGTGCGCAATCTATTGCAGAAAATGCGCCGTGATGGTTCAGTGACATCCGAAAACCAAACATGGTATCTTAAAGATAGCTAAAGGCAGCTAAACGTAGCTAGATGCGGCTAAACGTAGCTAAACCTAGCTACGTTTAGCTACCTAGAGTACTTTAAAAGTAGCCTAGTAGTTGTCTAAGTCTGTCATTTCTCCAGCTTTTAGCTTCTCTGTAAATATATTCACTCATGACATACCTTGCTATATCGTTTATGTAGAAAGATGCGTTTATTTCTGAATATTTGCTATCTGTAACTATTCCATCGGTCTGCATATCATCTAGCTGTTCGTAGATCGCGTCAGTCTGCAACCAAATAGCATTAACTTCATATTTATTTAGCTCTTTGAGCTGTGCTGCTACAAACGTTAAAATCATATCATCGTAGTAACTCCATGAAAAAGACTCAGTAGTTTGACGCTGATAGCAGACATCATCCCATAGACTTTTGAGATAGCCCATATCTAAAGCGGTATCAAAGCTTTGCATCCATCTGATAGTTTGTCTAGTAATCTTCTCTGAGAGGTTTTTAGATAATGCAGCAGCAATATCTGAGGCTATTTCTTTTCTTAAGTCCATAGTGAAAGTCCGTGTCTAATCGCCTTATACTCATAATTACAGCTATATTTTATATTGCATCCTACTAAACTATTAGGTTAAAAAGAAGACAAAAAAAATAAGCCACCCTACGCGGCTTATTTATTCGTCACTGCTCAATGAAATCGAGCAGCTATCTTATCTTCAATCCACTGAGCGACTTCGCTTTCAACCCATGCTACGCGCCCTTTAGATAGCTTAACCTGAATAGGGAAGGTTGGGTCGTAACGATTCGATCTTTTATCGAGCATATCGTAAATCGTTGTGCTGCTAAGCCCTGTGTAGTGTACGACCTGTTTTAGCGGCAGCATTCGTGGTATCTGTGGCATGCTTAGTGTTGATGTGTTTTGCTGAGTGTTTGCGTTTAAATTTTCCATGATTATCTCCTTGTAAGTGAACGAGAGCATCACCTCTCATATACTTACCGAGTCCCATATTTTTTTATGGCATCCCATGCAGTCCGAGCGTTAGCCTTTGATGCAGGTAATAAAAAAAGGAGCTGATTGATCAGCTCCTTTTTTATGCGGCATATTTGCTTTAGCTCACCGCCGTCACACTCTGACGTAGCCCTTGCGCAATACTGCGTGTGTTTGGCTGTGGCTGACTGGCTGTTTGATTGCTGTCATCTTGTGGATAAAACTCTTCCACCACATCAGACATCTCATCGCCATCAACTTCAAAGCACGAATTGGCATAGCCAAGCGTGGCAGCTTGCTCCAACGCTGCTTGATCAAAGCCGTGCTCGCTAAGATCAGTATCAATCGCCTTAGCTTGCTGTACTGCATCTTTGAGTGTCACCCCATCACGCAAGGTTAAATCCACAAAGTAAATCGGCGTACGATAGCTCTGTGTGGTGCTTTTGCCTCTAAGCGTTAATTGCAGGGGTAAGCAGGACAGCTTATTACCTGACACTGCGGCAAAGTAGCTTAATCGTGCCGCAAGGGTGCGAATACTATTAAAGCCTGTGGTACGAAAGATAAACGTGCCTAATTCATCGTCCTCAGACAGATTGACGTACAGTCTGCCATAAGGCTTACAAGCACCGCCTTGTGCTAGCGGACAGCGATCAGGCGAGGGGCAAGGCAGTTGCTCTATGCCATTGTTGGTGCGACGCTGACAGTGTTCGCCATCTCCCACGCATAACGGGCGACCTGTTTGCCGATCGAATAACGTGTACTGAGCTCGTAAATTAAGATCAGGATCATTGAACAGCATACGAACGGGTATTTGTCTGAGCTTACCTTCACTACGTGCGCGGAGCTTTTCATCAAGCGGATGATTGACCCAGCCGTCTTTATTTTGCACTTGGCTGGTAATGGTGAATTGATCGTCTTTGGCAGGTAGGCGTTTGCCATCCTTTTGGATAACGCGTCCAATGCTGATACGACCGAGTACGGGCGGGGTAATCGTTAGACCTTTAATCATGATGATATTCCTTATTTGTTTAATAATTTGAATAAATCGACATAAAAAAGCCCACCTGTGATAGGTGGGCTTTATGCGTTTGGTTAATGAGATTAGCTGTCTTGGTTTAATTATCGTTTAAGATGACGAAGCGACGACTGCCTTGACGGGTTTTACTAAATTTATCCATCAGCTCAGGATGGGCTTTAGTGACGGCTTTACTGTCTAAGCTCACGCTGTCCTTCGAGCGCTTCCACGAGATTGCGCCTTTGTCAAAGACCGCTACTTCATTATCTTTGATTAAGCTTTGCAGTTGATGTTTGATCTGGTCATGCTGCTTTTGTAGCTCACTCATTGAATCACGGTGATTAAGTAACTTAGTGAATAGCTTATTAGCCCCAGCGTCTTCGCTGAAATCGATTTTACTGGTAGGCTCAGGCTTAGGGTAAAGCTGCTTTAAGGCGCGCGCCGCTGACTCTGAGTGATCGGGCGTTGGTGGTGTGTCGGTTTCGACGTATTGCCAAAACAGACGCTCATGCTCCATGATAGACGCAATCAAACGTTCATCGCGCTTAACCTTGTAGATCTTCGCCTCGTGTCCGCAAAGCAATACACAGATATGTGCGGCTTGTTTGCCTGTAACCGCTAGTTGATGCTGTACTTGGCAAGTCACATATAACGGTACGCCATGTTTCCACAGCTTAGCGCCGTGCTCTCCTGCAGTTTTGCATTCCAGTATCTGTACTTCATCGCTACCAGTGATTGCATAATCCAAGTTCGCTAACATAAAATGCTGCTCAGGATCAGGGTGCTGCAAGATGGCGTTGACGCGCCTGACTTTATTACCCGTGTGCTCTTGGTAGTATTTAGCCACCATAGGCTCTAAGGTGTTGCCCCAATACAACGGTGAATACCCTTCGATGCTCTCATCAAGGTTTGATTCCATACGTCCTGTCTTAATCATCCACAGCTCAAGCATTGATAAATACGGATGAATACCACACGCAGCAGCAGCGTCACTACTACCAATACCTTGCTTGCGCACTTCAAGCCATTTGTCATGGCTGAGATGTTTGGTGCTGATTAAGCGTTTTGCTGTGGTTTTGACTGTTTTATCCTTTTGAGCTGTATCGTTGTCAAGATTGGGTTTAGCTGTCTTTGTGTTTACCTGAGCAGCAGGTGTAGCAGGCTTAACGTCTTTGGCTCTAACCGTTAAGCGCTTACGACGTCTCGTTTGAGCGGTGTTATTTAAAGCGATGGTTTCCATGATAGCTTCCTTATAAATAAGTTAGTGAATGTGATCGGTTGAATAATCGGCATAAAAAAACCACGCCCTAAGACGTGGTTATTGTTGGTGTAATAAAATAACTGAGACCGCTAAGCGATTAAAGCTCGCGCATCCTGTAAGCCTTTCTCCTTCAGCTTAGCCCCAGCACCGAACCATGCTGAGTTAAGTCGATTGTCTGTATTCATTGCTCGGCGTTCATGATCGACGTACTCAGTGATACTACAGAGCAAGCCATAAGCGGTATCTTTGGCCGCATCGAGATCCGCCCCGCGTCCTTGACCATTAAACATCTGCATCACCTTATTCATTGCGCGAGCATTGGGCACAGCGTCTTTTTCTTTCTTAGCGCTGTTAAATAGGATGATGTCATTGTCCTGATCGTTAAACACACGGCTTAGATAGTTAGCCGCTTCTGCTTGAGTCACACGGCGCTCAGACAGTTGCTTCATCTCATAGATGTGCTCATCCCACTGCTTAACCGACACGCCTAATTGCTGCTTGACCTTGTCGGCATCAAAAGAGGTGCTATGCGGTACTTTAACCACACCGCCACTACCATCAGCAAGGCTGACCGCTAAGGTGTTATTACACACCACACGGATATTGGTAAACTGTGCTGTGGTAGCCAGCGTACCATCACAAGCGGTTGCCAGCAGTAGATAGCCGTTACTGACATCTCCGCCCCTAAGACTGGCTGACTGGCCTGTACGTGCCAATGCCCATAGCTTACGCCCACCCTTTAACACACCTGCGGTCTCAAGCTCAAAGTGGGAGTGTTCCGTTAGCTCACGATAAAATTCAAGTATTTCTTCAGGCTGAACCTCTTGGTAGCGCTGACTGACCACTGATAATGGATCAAGCGTGTCGGATCGGTACAAGACCTTTTGATCGGCGAAGGGCAAGATGAGATTGTGCCCTCGATCGTTTTCAGCCATAAAGCTGACATCGGATGATTCAATACGCCAATCCATTCCTGCCTCACGTGCCCAAACCTCTAACGGCTGCTTGGGAGATAGCTCATTCCCTAAGCCGTGCCAAGGGGTTTCGCCAACGTATGCCATGCTTTCTACTAAATGTGCCATGATGATTTTCCTTTTGTATTATGATTAAATTGAGTTCAAGTGAATGAGTGAAAGGTGGTGAAGACATGCGAGCAGTCATCACAGCGATATTGTTTATTGACCAGTATTGGCAGCGCTTGATGAGACTGAGTGATCTCAATAAGCGCTGCTACCGTTGTTCCTGCAACCACACCTATAGCAGGATGTACTTTAAGTGCTTTGCAAAGACTAACACCAAGGCTGACTAATACCGCAGGGGATAACAGCTGATCAATAAGATTGATTTGACTACCATCAGTCATCTCGTAGACCAAAGATGACTCACAGCTAGGACACAGGGTTTTCATATATACTCCTAAATTTTGCGCATAAAAAAGGCCTGCTAAAAAGCAGACCTTGATGAAGGAATAAGGTACACACAAACAGGCTGTACTCAATCTCATGGTAATAGTATATATCTGAGATTATTTTGATATGGGTGGTAGTCCTCGGCGGTCGGATGTGTGGTATTGACCATGTCCAAAGGTGTTCATGTTTGGAAGCCATACTTTTAATTTTTGGTCATACTTGCTTGGTTGCGTCAGGTAACACGACGTTCTAAGAGCGTTGTTAACTTCCTGTTCGTTATCCTGATGAATCATGCCGATACCTAATTTACCGTTTCGCTCATACCCCTGCTTAGTCTTTTTATTGTGGTAGTTATAATAGGTGCCAGACCCCTGAGTGACCTGCTTCCATTTTTCACCGACTTCTTTTGCGATATACCAACCATTTTGTCTATCATTACCGTCGTATATCAGCAATAAATGGCAATGTAATCCGCCCTCGATGCCACCATGCTCTAAAGCCCAAGCGTAGCCCTGCAAATCTTCAAAGCACGTTTCCTCATTACCGATAAGATCTCGGAATTTGCTCATGTGATGATAAAAATCTTCAATGCTAACAAGGTGGCTTGTTTCTTTGGCGTACTTTAGGTCGATACGTACAAAGAGCAGTCTTTTGTAATGATTAATCAGATGGCGTACATATTTTTCGAGAGTCCTCTTATTTTTAGACTCCTGATAACTAAACACACTACGTTCACGCTTAATATCTTTTTTATAGTATGACAGTGTTTTAATAAGACGCTGTGTTTTATCGTAATCCCAAATGACATCTTCTGGATATTGATCACCAACGATATATTGCGTACTGCGAAAGAAAGCTTCAATGGGCATCGAGTAAATCAATCCATTGTCACTCTCATAGTAATACATGAACGGATGATACAAATCGTTCAGCTCATATATTATCAGGTCAAATCTCAATTCATTAGAAATGATATCGATTACCAGTTGGTGAACTTTAGTTAATAAGTTACTTTGATTGAGGTTGGTGTTTTCCATGGTATTTCTCCTATGTGGTTTATCTTGCACATAGTAGAGCTACATCATATTTTTTTATTCTGACTACTGGTGGTTTAGTGAGGAGATAGTCAGCGTGGTAACGCTGCGCTATATAATAATATCAATAACCGGTTAGTGGCACTTACCAATACTGCGGAGATATCGGCAATACATTATCCTCAATTGTAGGGATCTTGGTTCATATTGATGTTTTTTGAGTAAATGGAGTTAGCTGATAGAGAAAAGTTAATACACTGTTTGGTGAATAGCAGCATTAATTTGATGCGAGGGTCTAGGTGAGTTGATCATGATTTATTTCTCCAGTATAGGTTCATATACATGAGGAGAGTCATAATATTTTAGGGCGCTATTATTAAGGGTTAATTCATAATCGTTTATCAAGAAACATGATTGTTATTCGTATCACATACTCATAGTGGTCAGCCGATAAAAAACAATAATATATAATAAGCTGTTAAGAAGGCTCATTTTAATGCCCATAACCTAGGGGGTATGGAAACTAAAAATACCGCTAGACTCGGTTATATTAAGAGGATAGAGTTACGGTTTTGGGTTAATAGAACTATATTAATAAGCTTACATTGCATAAATTAGCTCTATGGGCTTATTTATCAACTGCTGACGTAATTTGTTGCTATAAAAATACTAGAAAATAGCCAGTGATAAACTACAAATTTGTGTTAAATTTACTAAGATATATCTATAAGTTTATAAGGAAAAAACTATAATGAATCGACGCATAGATACCTTTTATGAAGTGCTAGATGTTTCTTTACCAGTGTTCGATGACTATGATCGAAGCAATTTTGATGACGCCTCGATGCGCTACGCAAACTCTAAGACTTTAAGGTTTGTAACAGATGAGTTTATTCAAGCATGTAGAAGAGATCGCACAAATATAGAAAGGTTTTTTGAAGCTTTAAGACAGATGAATACTGAAGATGCTAGAGCATTGTTGTACAGCAAAAACCTGATGGATGGCCGTGGTGTCGATAATATAGGTCTTGACGATGATGACTATAAAAATAGTTTAGTGTCATACTTCCAAGATCATCCTGAACCCTTAATTGAATTTAACCATATAATCGAATACAAGATAAATAACCTCTTGCCCGAGTCATATTTAGACTGGTTCAAGGACAATTTGCGTTATTCACTGTTTTTAGCTTATCTAATAGAAAAAGGTATCTGCTATAGTGCATATCAAGGTAAAGACGAGCTGATCGACGCAGTAACATATGTTTTACGCTATCAAACTAATGAATTTATAGAGTTATGGGAAAAAAGCTTACCAAGTTACGAGCATCAGGCTGATTCATTTGGCGATTTCCAAGTAAAAAATGTACTTAAGGCTAAAGCCGTATATTTCAAAAATCAGCTGGATTTGACAAGAGATGCTAAATGGATAGACGCTACCAATACGGAGCAGATAGAGTGGATATACGAATATCTACGTGCCAAAAACCCTCAACAAATTATTCTGGATAGGGTCTTTATTCCAAAGAATATTGAAGAGAAATACAAGCTTATTCTTGCAAGTCTGGATGTTTTGTCCAATGTTGAAAATGCTGATATAGGGACTAAAAAGAACAAAGGCTTCTCTGAACGAAGCTACACGCTATATAGCATGAAAAAAGCATGGGACGGACAAAAGCATTATAGTAAAAAGAAGCAGGTAGAGAATGGTAGCATTAAGATATATAAGAAAAATCAAGATAAGTTAAAAGCGATAATGAAGCAGAAGGGTTCTACTGCAAATCAGGTTATCAATGATTCGATAGAGCAGATGTATGAGCGTCTCATTGTAGAAAAGACAGATGCTTAGAGGGTTACTCTAAGGCAACCCTCAATTTAAGTTAGCGCTAGCTTATCTATCGGATAGCAAGGATTGTAAGTCTTTGCTAGTAACTCCCTTATCTTTCAAAGCCTGTATCAGAGTTTCGCTATCTACTTCTAACAGTGATGCTTGTTTATTCTCGCTTATTGACTGCTCAATCTGCTGCCGCGCTGTTTGAAAGTCTACAACTTCGCCTTTGTCTCTTAGTAAGTCTAAAAAGTCAGCCCAAACCTGCATGATCTTACGGCGCTCTTCTAAATGCTGAGCATGGTTATAAACCGCGCGTATGTTACTTTTTTTGTCATGTGCCATCTGTTTTTCAATCGCGTCGCCCATGTAGCCAAGCTCGTTAAGATTGGTTGAGGCGATGTGACGAAAGCCGTGACCTGTCTGCTTACCAGCATAGCCTAGAATATCTAGCGCGTTATTAATAAACTCCTCACTATACGGCTGATGCATACCCGTATGATAGAACACATATTCATATTGTCCTGTGATGGGTTTCATCTCCTCTAGTACTGCTAGCATCTGATCTGACAACGGTACAACGTGCTTACGTGCAATTTTAAGGTTATCGATATCAACACGCCATAAACGGTTGGCAAAGTCGATATGCGCCCATTTCATCATACGTAGTTCAATGGTGCGGCAAAATGAGTACGCTAAAAACTTCATACCTAAGCGGGTTTGGTCATGACCATGATAATTCTCAATAGCTTGGAGTAGGGCAGGCAGCTCATGGATATCTACATGCTTCATGTGCTGACTTTTGGCTTTAGGATAGAGTGCTTTTAGATCATCGATTGGATTTTGCTCAATGATGCGTTCGCGTTTGGCACGTCTTAAGACATTAGCCACCAGATCGATAGTGCGTCTGGTTACCTCGCGTGGCGGCTCACCGTCTTTGTTCACACGCTTTTCGATCTCATCTGCCATTGATCGACAATCCTCAAAGCTTACATCTTTTAGTGCAATGCCTTCAAAGTGGGGCAACACGTCTTTATGCATACGGTTATAGTCTTGCTGATAGGTACGTGGCTTGACGTTACGCTGACGTTCAGCGAGCCAGTCTAACGCATAATCATTGAATTTTTGTGCATGAACATTATTGAGCCTATCTTGACGCTTTTTATTTTTTGGATCGATACCATCTGCTAGTAGCGCTTTAATCTCAGTATTGGCTTGTCTGGCTTCAGCGAGTGACATGATGGGGTAAGTGCCAAGTGTGAGGCGTGTCTGCTTACCATCAAAGCGATAAGCGCTTATCCATGTTTTTGTGCTTGTGCTACGGACTAAAAGCTGTAGCCCATACTGATCACTATATTTGTCAGGACGTGAAGGCGTACATTTTTCACTTGGTTTGAGCTTGCGGATTTTGCTATCGCTTAACATGTTGGTCTACTCCTTATGCTTCCAAGCCTTGTAATTCAAGCGTTACAAATATAACGTTGGTCTAAAGCTGAATTATAAAGCCTAAATGTTGGTCTTTTTGAGGTCTAATGAAATCATAGACCAACAGATAGACCAACACAAGCCACGGGATAGGTGGGTTATATTCGGATAGATTGGGAAAACACTAGACATAAAAAAAACGCTAGACGCGTTATTTATAAAGGGTTACAGAGGTATATGGGAGTATTTAGGACAAGGTGGGAAAAGGAGTGCTTTATAAGATTGGCGGTGAAGGAGGGATTCGAACCCTCGATACGCTATGAACGTATACACACTTTCCAGGCGTGCGGTTTCAGCCACTCACCCACTTCACCGTTTTTTTGACTGGCTAAGTATAGCGGATACCATTTAAAATGTCACCACTTACGCCTTATCTTTCTTTATTTGCAGACCCCTGCTAGGATAGCGTACCCGTAATAACAAGCACAGATGGTTGAAAGTTGAATGAGAATTTCTGGTAGGCTTAAATATAATTTTAAAAACAGCGTTATCATGGCCGTGATGATGGCTGCTGTTAGTATAGCTTCAGCACATGCTGATGATTTTACTCAGTGTAGTGAGTCTTTTTATGGTGGTGTTTATCCCGAATTTACCAACGATAAACTCAGTAGTAAGACACAAGAGCTATGCATGGACGGCTTTGCAGTTATGTATTCAGGTGTATCACGTACGCCACTGTGGTCGGCAGAGCATTTAGACCGCAAGCGACTACAGCAAGCCGGAGAGATTGATCGCGAAGACAGCTTTCATGAAGAAAGTAAGTTACCAGACTCAGCGCGTGCTTCATTATCAGATTACTCAGGTTCTGGCTATGATCGTGGACATTTGGCACCCAATGCCGACATGGCCAATCGCAGTCAGCAATATGACAGCTTTAGTTTGGCCAATATTGCACCGCAGTCACCGCGCAACAACCGTTATATCTGGCGTAATATCGAATCAGCGACCCGCTATATGACTCAGCAATATGGCGAAATATATACAGTGACCGGCGTTGCTTTCACTGACAAAAAAACCAAGCAGCTCGCTGATCGCGTGCTTGTACCCAGTCATTTTTTTAAGGCCGTCTATATTCCAGCGACCAATCAAGCAGGGGTGTACTACGCACCAAATGATGAATCCGAGCGGATAGAGATCATTAGTGTCCATGATTTAGCCAGTGAAATAGGAATTGATGTCTTACCCGTGCTTGACTCGCAAACTAAAGCACAAGCTTTTGATTTACCATTAAAAGCTGGTGATAGCTCGGACCTCCCTGCTGCTGAGCCAGAAGAAGAGCCTACTTGGATGCTATTTATTTGGGAGATTATTAAATGGCTTCTGGTACAACTACAAGCGTAGAGCGCCTCAATGAAGGGATGTCATACTGAAAAATAAAATGTTATTAATAGGAGCGGCGACCACATGATTGAACCATTTGCCAACAATCACCAAAGTATGCAAATTGGCGACCTTGTCATAGAAAATCAGAAAGACAAAATCACCATTTACGGTGATATCGATGTGACTTTAGATGACACTGGATATCAACAAGCGAAGCAATTACACGAGCTGACAGCTAGAATGATGCAAGCCTTTGATAAGCATAAGCTTTATAGTAACGAGGAAGACAAGTCAAAAGAAAAGGATGACCAATCAGATAAGGATATAGACAATCCTTTTTTATAACTATTTGATATAGTTTTGTTTTTATAGGAATTATAAACTATAAAAAACTACTAGGCAAAATACAAAAATTGCTTATAATGAGGCAAGGCAGCGCTTATTTTTGCTAAAAGCTGTTTAGTACATATAACTTAATAAGTAATAGCGGCTGTTTGTTTTCAATTAATCTCAGAGCGCAAAGCTTGTAATAAAAGATTCTAGCAAAGGATAGGCGTAGAATAGCAGGAACATAATGTTTCGAGCAATCATTGTATGAAGGGAGTCAATCTATGAAATTATTTACAAAAACCACATTAGCCGTTGCAGGTATTAGTTTAGCCAGTATGGCATTTGCCGCTGATCCGCTAGCCAATACGACATGGCAGACATTTGATGAAGGCAAGCCAAAAGGCACCGTAAAAATTACTGAATCAAATGGAGTACTAACTGGTACACTGATCGCGACCAATTCATCGACAGGCAAAAAATACGTTGGTACGAGAGTGATTAAAGGGTTGAAGGCTGATGGCGGTGGTAAATATAGTGGTGGTACAATCACTGATCCTGAGAAAGGGAAAGACTATCGTATGACTGCAAGTTTAAAGGGTAGTACTCTAAGTCTAAAAGGTTATCTTGGTCCGTTTTCACGCAGTCAAACATGGAAAAAGAAATAGTACAAACTCTTTATTGATATGAGATTTTACTGATATAGATATAAAAAAATCCCGCAACACCTTTTGGTGATGCGGGATTTTTATGGTATAGATTTTAAGATAAGCTTAAAG